>JASLDK010000231.1 GCA_030145945.1 Nocardioides sp. | reverse complement strand
CCCGGACCTGCGCAACCACCGCAAGATCCTGGTCGTCGACGGCGAGGTCGGGTTCACGGGTTCGCTCAACATGACCGAGCCGGGATACAACAAGCCGGCCAATCACGAGCTCGGCCGCGAGTGGGTCGAGCTGATGGTGCGCCTCGAGGGCCCGGTCGTCGGCGCGCTCAACGCGGTCTTCGCGTCGGACTGGTACGTCGAGACGGGCGAGGTCGTCGACCTGGTCCCGGTCCTCGGCGAGCAGGACCGGCGCCCGGAGGAGGTGTTCGACGTACCGTGCCAGGTGGTGCCGAGCGGCCCCGGCATCGTTGCGGAGAACAACCTGCGCATGTTCACCACGTTGCTCTATTCGGCGGTTGAACGGATCTCGTTGACCTCGCCCTACTTCGTGCCCGACGAGTCGTTGCTCTATGCGGTCACGACGGCGGCCGAGCGCGGCGTCGACGTGGAGTTGTTCGTCAGCGAGGTCTCCGACCAGTTCCTGGTGGGCCACGCCCAGGCGTCGTACTACAAGGCACTCCTGCAGGCCGGCGTCCGGATCTACCTCTACCCGGCGCCCTACATCCTGCATTCGAAGCACTTCACCATCGACGACACCGTCGCCGTGGTCGGTTCGAGCAACATGGACATGCGCTCGTTCGCCCTCAACTACGAGGTGTCGCTGATGATGCCGGACCCCGCTGTGGTCGAGAAGATGCGCAAGGTCGAGGACGTCTATCGGGCGTTGTCGACCGAGCTCACCCTGGAGGCCTGGCAGGAGCGGTCGAAGGGTTCGAAGTACGTCGACAACGTGGCGAGGCTGACGGCAGCCCTGCAGTAGGCCGCGGCCCTCGCGCCGGGACCCCCGTCCCAGGGACACCTGGCCCGGACGGACCATCGGTCCTGTCCTTGGTCTCCTTCTGCGTCCGGACCGTTGCCCTCCCCTGCTCGGACCTCGATCCTGTAGGGAAAGCATTGGTCTCGGTCATGAGTTCAGGGAGGAACCGTGAGCGCAGTCGCTGTCGCCACCATCGAGCAGGAAGCTCGTGCCCAGGAGGCCGTGGGTCCACGGATCTCCCCCGACCTGGAGCAGGTCATCCTCGAGATCGCTGCCTCAGAGCGCGCCCTCGACGACTTCCTGCTCCGTTCGTCGCGTCTGCACGACAGCAACCTCCAGCACGACCCGAAGTCCTGCCTGGTCTGCTTCACGTCCTAGGTTCGCCGCGGCTTCTCGTCGAACAACGGCGAGCCCCAGCGAGTGGCGTATCGAGACGCAGATTCCGGGTACCACCCGACCATGTACATCGGACTTGGAATCGTTCTTCTCGTTGCTGGTCTCATCCTGACCTTCGACGTCATCACCGTGGACATCCCGAATGTCAACGACGACGCCTTGGGCACGATCCTGCTGATTGCAGGCGTGCTCGCGATCATCTTGTCCCTCTTCATCGCGCCGCCGTGGCGGCGCGAGCGCATTGAGCGCCGGACGTACGACGACCGACCGCTCTGATCCTTCCCTCGAGGAGGAACTCACGTTCGCCTGCTGAAACGGAAATCTCCGTTCGGCAGGCGTTCGTGTGTGTACGCCGTGTCATGGGCCCGGTGGTGATGGTGGGAGCAGAGATTCACTCCGTCGTTGAGGTCGGTCTTCCCGCCCTGGCTCCAGGGCTTGAGGTGGTGGGCTTCGGTCCAGGCCGCCGGGATCGTGCAGCCCTCGGCGCGGCATTGCCGGTCGCGGAGGCGGAGTGCTTTTCGTTGGGCCTTGGAGTAGAGGCGTTGGCTGCGGCCCAGGTCGAGGATCTCGCCCTTGCCGCCCAGGACGACGGGGATCAGGTTGGCCTGGCAGGCCAGCCGTCGGGCTTCGGTCGCGGAGATCCGGTCGTGGCCGTCGCCGGTGATCATCTCGGCAGCCGACAGGTCCCGGAGCAGTTGTTCGTAGGAGAGCGTGATGAGGATCGTGGTCGCGTCGCCGCCGTGCTCGGGGAGATTCTTCGCGCTGAGGTTCTCCAACAGTGCAGCGAGGGCGCGGGCGTAGGCACGGTGCTGCGGTATCCGCTCCCCGGTGCCGGCCGGCTCCCCGCCGTGTTCGTGGTCATGGTTCTCATCGGACGTCGAGGGGGTTGCGCAGCAACCGTCACGAGACGCCGCGGCTTGCTCGGCGGCCTGCTTGCGGGGTGAGGTCTGCGCCTGCAGGTAGGCCTTCAACCGTTCACAGACACTGGTCGCGAGACGTCCCCAGATCCGGGTGGTCCCGTCGCCCAGGTCCTTGAACCTCAGAGTCTCCTTCTCCCGAGCCCGCCGTTCCTCCGCCTCGAGTTTCTTGCCCTCTTCCTCCTCAGCGATCTCGGGAGCGACGACGTCGAGGATCCGACGGCCCAACCGGCGTAGTTCGCCGGGGTGGTGGGCTTTGGCGTAGCCGACCAGCGACACCTCCGCATCGCGCTGCAGCCGCGGACCCAACTCGGCGGGAAGTTCGTCCAGAGCGGCGGTGATCACCCGCGCCTGAGCGACACTCACAGCACCGGAGCGGACACCAGCCGCGACACCGGGTCGGGCGTCCAACGCCTTGGCCAGCTGCAGTTCGCCGGCGGCAACCCGGGGATCAGTCTGGGTGGCGTTGGCGTACCAGAGGCCGGGGTCGCGTGACCCGTGCTCGACCGCCACGTCATCAGAGGCAGCCAGGACCCGCAGCTTGAGCTCAGCGACCTGCGACTCGGCCCGCGCCAACGCGACCAGAGCAGCTTCCTTGTCAGCCACCGACATGAACATCGGCTGAACCTGCGCCACCGAGCTCAACGCCGCACGCACGGCTTCCGCGCACCCCAGAACGGGATGTGTGGTGATGGTGTCGACCGACATTCCCGTTCACCTCCCGAGTGAGCCTGACGGTTTCGTCCGTAGGTCAATTCGATCACCGCGCCACGCGTAAATCAACCGCATAGCAGCTCTTTTTCGAAGAAACTTTCGACCCGAAATTCCCATCAGCAACACCCCTCCCGGAACGCATCCCTGGCCCCACCCGACCTCGGTTCTCCACAGGGCTCGCA
>JASLDK010000198.1 GCA_030145945.1 Nocardioides sp. | reverse complement strand
ATGGTGCACGGCCTCGCCGCCACTCTGCGCACTGCGCCAGGTGAGGTGGTCGCCCCTGCGGAATTCCTTGGTCATCGCTGCTCCGTCCCGTCCTGCGTCCGCGTCAGTTCCGTCTTGACTCCGACTTGACTCCGTCTGGCGGGCTGTACCCCGGACAGGCCGGGGCCACCCGCCGTGCTGTGGTTCGGCGCCGTCGGCGTACCGGATGGGTGGGCGTAGGACGCGGACGGCCGGATGGGTCATCGCTCAGTGACGGCCGCCGCCTGGTGATGCCGGTGGGTGGAGCGGGCGTACCGCTCCACCCACCGGTCGCTTCGTGGACAGGCTGTCAGCGGCCCGCACCGGCCGGCGTCTGTGCCTCGGTGGCCGGGTCCTGCTCACCGTCACCGTCGGACTTCTGGTGGTGCGTCCCGGTCGTCCGGTCGTGGTCACCCTCGCGATCCGACCGCTGGTGGTGGGCCTCGGTGGCGGGATCCTGCTCACCGTCACCGTCGGACTTCTGGTGGTGGGCCTCGGTGGCCGGGTCCTGCTCGCCGTCACCGTCCGACTTCTGGTGGTGGGCCTCGGTGGCCGGGTCCTGCTCACCGTCACCGTCCGACTTCTGGTGCTGCGAGCGGTGGGTGGTGGTCGCGGGGGTGGGGGTGCTGGCGTGGGCCGCGGCGAAGCCGCCGACACCGAGCACACCCAGGACTGCGGCGGCCGCCACGCTGGCGGCGTACTTGCGATTGGGGTTCCTCGGGGTGATGTTCACGGGTCGTGCCTTCCGGTTGTTCGGACTGGACATCGACAACCGTGCCGGGATGCTCCTGTGGGCGACCTGAAGGTTCCTGAGAGCGTTCACAGGTGCAGTCCGCCATGCTGGTGGCTGAAGGAGGACCGGATGAAGGTTCTACTCGTCGAGGACGAGCGCACGTTGGCCCGCGCGTTGAAGCGAGGGTTGGATGCCGAGGGTCTGCTGACCGAGGTGGCCCATGACGGGATCAGCGGCCGTGAACTGGCACTCTCGGAGGACTTCGACGTCGTCGTCCTCGATCTCATGCTCCCGGGGCGCAACGGCTACGACATCTGTCGCGACATGCGAAGGGCAGAGATCTGGACGCCGGTCCTGATCCTGACCGCCAAGGACGGGGAGTATGACCAGATCGACGCCTTCGACCTCGGTGCGGACGACTACCTGACCAAGCCGTTCTCGTTCCCCATCCTCGTCGCCCGGCTGCGCGCGTTGATCCGGCGCGGGGCGCCTGAACGACCCGCGCTCCTCACGGCGGGAGACCTCGAACTGGATCCGGCAGCACGAACCGTCCGACGAGGAGAGGTCGACATCGCCCTCACTGCCAGGGAATACGGCGTCCTCCACCACCTGATGCGCCACAAGGGCATGGTGGTCTCCAAGCTCGATCTCCTGCAGGAGGTGTGGGACCTCCACCACGACGGAGCCGACGGCAGCGAGAACGTCGTCGAGGTCTACATCGGCTATCTGCGACGCAAGATCGACGTTCCGTTCGGACGGACGTCCATCGAGACGGTGCGCGGGGCGGGCTACCGCATGGCGGGGCATGGCGGATGAACGAGCCGAGGGTTCGCGGGGGCCGTTCGGTCCGCGTCCGCACCGCGACGGCGATGTTGCTCGTCCTCGTGCCCGTCCTGGTCGCGGGCGCGATCGCCACCCTGTGGCTGCAACGCAATGAACTGACGCACTCCGAGCAGGCGTTGGCGCGGACCCAGGCACGCTCGCTGGCCAACGAGGTCGAACGTGACGGTGTCCCAGCACCGGCGGGGACCGGAGAGTTGCCGGTGTCGATCCAGGGTGAGTCACCGCTGTTCCAGATCGTGCGTGTCGGCAAGGTCGCGGTGGCCTCGCACGCGCTCGGGTCCCGAGGTCCGTTGGCCCCCTTCCCGGCTGGCCGGAGCCGGTCGACGGTGATCCGCAACGTCCTCGGCGACGAACCGGATCGGTACGCCGCTGCAGTGGTGGCCGTTCCGCGGTCCTCCTCGACGTACGTCGTCGTGCTGCGCAACCTGGAGTCGGTGGACGCCGCCACCGCCTCCAGTGCCCGCCTGTTCGGGACCGCGCTCCTGCTCATCGTGGTCAGCGTCGGTATCGCCGGGTGGGCCTTGGCGGGACGTGCGCTGGCGCCTGTCGAGAGGATGCGGCGAACGGTCGAGGAGATCGATGACCGTACGCCGGAGATCCGGCTCCCGACGGCCGGCCGCGACGAGGTCGGGAGGCTGGCCGAGACGTTGAACTCGATGCTCGACCGGATCGAGACGGGGCGGCAGGCGCAACGTCAGTTCGTGGCGGACGCCTCGCACGAGCTGCGCAGTCCGATCGCCACCATCCGGACCCTGATGGAGGTCTCGGCGGTCACACCGACCGACCCCGACGAGTTGCGCGACGACGTCCTCATCGAGACCGAGCGGCTGCAACGCATCGTCGACGGACTACTCCTGCTGGCCCGACGTGACGCTGCGCCCGGCCTCATGGTCGATGCCGAGGCAGTCGACCTGGTCGCGATCCTCGATCACGAAGTGGCACGTACGCGACGACACCCTGTCGCATGGACTCGTCCGCCGGGACGCTGCTTGGTCGCCGGTCCCGAGGCGGCGATCGCCACGATGCTCGACAACCTGCTGGTCAACGCCCAGCGCCATGCGACCTCCGCGATGGGCGTCACCGTCGACCACCTCGACACGGCGAGCCTCGGACCGTCGTGGTCCCAGCACGTCCAGGATGCCCGCCACACGGCGTGGGTGCGGATCCGGATCGAGGACGACGGGGACGGCGTTCCGAACGATGCTCACGAGCGCATCTTCGAACGCTTCGTCAGGCTGGACGATGCCCGGACGCGCGACTCGGGCGGCGCCGGGCTCGGGCTCGCCATTGCCCGCGAGATCGCTGTGGAGCGCGGTGGTTGGCTGAGGTCGTTGCCCGTCGCTCAGGGCGCCCGTTTCGAGCTCGTGCTTCCGGTCTCATCCTGATCGGAGAAGAGCCGTGCCGCCCAGTCGGCGGCGGGCTTCGGAGCCCTCGATCCAGCGAGTACGCCGGAGTGTCCGGTGCG
>JASLDK010000147.1 GCA_030145945.1 Nocardioides sp. | reverse complement strand
CGCGCCGTAAGATTGCGACGCGGCCGCCGCACGTGCCGGACACGCCGTGGCAGCGCCAGCTCGAGTCGGCCTTCCTCTTCGAGGACACGCCCGACCAGCGCACCGCGACGACGCAGGTGAAGGCCGACATGGAGAGCACGCGTCCCATGGACCGCCTGCTCGTGGGCGACGTCGGCTACGGCAAGACGGAGATCGCCGTCCGTGCGGCGTTCAAGGCGGTGCAGGACGGCAAGCAGGTCGCCGTGCTCGTCCCGACGACGCTGCTCGTCAACCAGCACCTGACGACCTTCTCGGAGCGGATGAGCGGCTTCCCGATCAACCTCAAGCCGCTGAGCCGCTTCCAGACCGACAAGGAGGCCGCCGAGACGCTGGCGGGGCTCGCCGACGGCACGGTCGACGTCGTCGTCGGCACCCATCGGCTCTTCAACGCCGACACGAAGTTCAAGGACCTCGGTCTGATCATCGTCGACGAGGAGCAGCGCTTCGGTGTCGAGCACAAGGAGGCGATGAAGCGGCTGCGCACCTCGGTCGACGTCCTCTCCATGTCCGCGACGCCGATCCCGCGGACCCTGGAGATGGCGATCACCGGCATCCGCGAGATGTCCACGATCACCACGCCGCCGGAGGAGCGACACCCCGTCCTGACGTACGTCGGAGGCTACGAGGACCGCCAGGTCGTCGCCGCGATCCGCCGCGAGCTGTTGCGCGACGGCCAGGTGTTCTACATCCACAACCGGGTCAGCTCGATCGAGAAGGCCGCCGCCAAGCTCCGCGAGCTCGTCCCCGAGGCGCGGGTCGCGACTGCCCACGGCCAGATGGGGGAGCATCAGCTCGAGCAGGTGATGGTCGACTTCTGGGAGAAGAACTTCGACGTCCTCGTCTGCACGACCATCGTCGAGTCCGGCATCGACGTCTCCAACGCCAACACGATGATCATCGAACGCTCCGACACCCTCGGGCTCTCGCAGCTCCACCAGTTGCGTGGCCGCGTCGGACGTTCGCGGGAGCGGGCCTACGCCTATTTCCTCTATCCGACCGAGAAGCCGCTCACCGAGACCGCTCACGAGCGACTCGCGACGCTGGCCCAGCACTCCGACCTGGGCGGCGGCATGGCCATCGCGATGAAGGACCTCGAGATCCGTGGCGCCGGCAACCTGCTCGGCGGCGAGCAGTCCGGCCACATCGCCGATGTCGGCTTCGACCTCTATGTCCGTCTCGTCGGCGAGGCCGTGCGCGACTTCCGCAGCGACGGTGGCGCGCCCGAGGTCCTCGAGGAGGTGCGGATCGAGCTGCCCGTCGAGGCGCACCTGCCGCACGACTACATCCCCAGCGAGCGGCTGCGTCTGGAGATCTACAAGCGCCTCGCCGAGGTGCGCACCGACGCCGACGTCGACGAGATCATCGCCGAACTCCAGGACCGGTACGGCGAGCCGCCGGAGCAGGTCACGGCCCTGCTCCTCGTCGCCCGGTTCCGGGCGCGGGTGCGGCAGGCGGGGGTTCGGGAGGTGACCACCGTCGGCAAGAACGTGCGCTTCCACCCCGTGGTCCTGCCCGAGTCGCGGCAGATCCGGCTCAACCGGCTCTATCCGAAGACGATCATCAAGCACCAGCTCGAGTCGATCCTCGTGCCGCGCCCCGGCATCCCGGGCCGGACGGGGACGCCCATCGAGGGGGTCGCCCTGCTTGAATGGGCACGCCTCGTCATCGACTCGGTCATCGACCCCAAGGAGTAAGTGCCCCATGTCTGGCCACGTGCGCCGTCGTACCCACCTCGTCACCGCTGTTGCCGCCGCAGGGCTGGCCCTGCTCACTGCCGGCTGTGGTGTGTCCGAGAAGTCGATCGAGCCCGGTTCGGCGGCCGTGGTGGACGGCGAGCGTCTCGCGCTGTCCAAGGTCGACACCGCGGTCCGCGACTACTGCGCGCTGCGCGCCGCGAACCCTCAGGCGTCGGCCGCGCCGACCGCCTCGATCCGCAGCCAGTTCGTCGTGGGCTGGTCGCAGGCGGTCGCTGTCGACGCGCTGGCGAAGGAGCACGACATCGCTCTGCCGTCCGGTCCGATCGACCGGACGACGGTTGAGGCGGCGTGGGGCAAGCTCGGCACGATCGATGACGCCAACCTCGAGACCTTCGAGTGGCTCACCTGGATCCAGCAGCGCCTCTCCGACCCGGTGACTGCGCTCGGCGCCGACGAGGGTGCGACCGATCCGCAGGCGGCGGGTGAGGCCGGCGTGAAGATGATCGCGGACTGGCTCGATGCGCACGACCTGACCTACAACCCGGTCTTCGGCTCCTACAACCCGAAGTCGGCGACCTTCGGTGGGGACGACCTGTCGGTGCCGGTGAGCAAGGTCGCTGCGGGTGCCAAGAACTCGGCGGAGATGAGCCCCGAGCAGATCGCGGCCCTGCCCGCTGACCAGCGGTGCGGTCCCGCCGCGGCACCGGCGGCCCCGCGGCTGGGCTGAGCCGTTGGCAGATCAGCTGGCGGGGCGAGCGGACGCTCTCGGTGAGTTCGTCGCCGTCGTACGCCGTCTGCGGGCCGAGTGCCCGTGGTACCAGGAGCAGACCCACCGCTCGCTGGTGCGCTACCTGATCGAGGAGGCCTACGAGACCGCCGAGGCGATCGACGACGCCGCGGTCTCGGGCGATCACACCCACCTCGGCGAGGAGTTGGGCGACCTGCTGCTGCAGGTCGTCTTCCATGCGGCGATCGCGGAGGAGCGCGGCGACTTCGACATCGCCGACGTGGCCCGCGGCATCAGCGACAAGATGCGGCGCCGCAACCCGCACGTCTTCGGTTCCGGCTCACCCGAACCGGACCTCAGCGCCGAGCAGGTCGACGAGCGCTACCAGCAGATCAAGGCGACCGAGCGCAGCGACCAGGTCGGCGTACCCGATCTTCCGGCGGGCCTGCCCGCCCTGTTGTACGCCGACAAGCTGCTTGCCCGCGCGGAACGCGACGGTCGCACGGTCCAGGTGGACGCGGACTCGGCGGGAGTGGGGGAGCGGTTGCTGGCCCTCGTCGCGGAGGCTCGGGCAGACGGGATCGACCCGGAGCAGGCTCTGCGTGACGCCGCTCGTCGCCTTCGCTGACCGGGCCGAGTCAACGCGACGGCAGAGATTCCACGGGTACGACGACCCGGTCCATCTCCTGACCGCCGTCGCAGGTCATCAACGCGACGGTCGCCTCGCCGTCGCGCTCGCCGAGCAACTCCCAGTGGCCGCCGGACAGCAGCCAGCGCTGGAGCGCATCGACGCCTGCGGGCAGTTGAGCGGACACCGGATCCCTTCCGGGCTCGTGTGGGTCGGCCGCGACCTCGAACATCGCCACGTGGCGATCATTCTCCTGCGGCGGAAGCCTGTCCATCCCCAGATGATCTCCGTTATCGTTTGGATCCGAACAAGTTGGAGGTCTGATGTCCCGCCGCCCCCTCATCGCGATCCCGGCGCGGTTCTCCTCGTCCGCCTCGGCCCTGCGCTTCGGCGCCGACGTGGCTGCGCGAGCCCTCATCGACGCCGTCTACGCGGCCGGGGGTGAGCCGCTGGTCGTGCACCCGGTCGCGCCGGGAGCGGAGGTCGGAGCTGAGGAGGTCGCCGAACGCCTCTGGTACGCCGACGGCGTGCTGTTGCCCGGCGGCGGCGACCTCGCCGCGCGATGGGCGGGACAGGCCGCGCACGCGACGGAGTACGACGTCGACGAGGAGCAGGACGCCTTCGACCTGGCGCTCGCGCGGCACGCCCTCGACGCCGGACTGCCGTTGCTGGCGATCTGCCGGGGCAACCAGGTCGTCAATGTCGCGCTGGGCGGCGACCTGATCCAGGACCTGGGGGAGCGGACCCATCGCCACGTCGTCCAGGAGGTCGAGGTCGACGGCGACAGCATCCTCGCCGGGATCGTCGGCGCGCGGCCGAGCATCTCCTGCTACCACCACCAGGGCATCGGCCGCCTCGGCGCGGGTCTGCGGGCGGTCGCCCATGCGGCCGACGGGGTGATCGAGGCGGTGGAGCTCGATGACTCCCCAGAGGGGGCCCAGGGCTGGTATCTCGGCGTCCAGTGGCATCCGGAGGACACGGCGGTGTCGGACCCGGCGCAGGCCGGACTGTTCCGGGCGTTGGTGGAGGCGGCCCGGGAGGCCTGGGGCCCGATCAGGCCTGACTCTGGTCCTCGACTGCGGTCACGACCTCGCGCAGGGTCTTCGTGAACGTGCTGACCTTGCGCGGGGAGAGCTGTCCGATGATCTCCGACTCGACGGCGTTGAACTCCGGATAGATCTGCTCCATCAGGCTGACGCCGTCCGGGGTCAGGCGCAGGCGGACCAGGCGCCGGTCGTTCTCGTCGCCCTCGCGCTGGATCAGTCCCCGGCCTTCGAGGGTCTTGACGACGCCGGTGAGCGTGGCCTTGGAGATGTCGGCGGACTCGGCGACGTGCCGAGTCTCCATGGCGTCCCAGATCCACACGACCCACAGGACGACGAAGCCGGTCCAGGTCATGTCGTGCTTGCGCAGGACGCGGTTGGTGAGCTCGCTGCGCACGGCGTTGGCCGCGCGGAAGAGGTTGGAGAGGGCGTTGGCGGCGGCGAAGTCCAGAGGCAGGTCGCCCACGTGATCCTGCATCGCGCGCTCGGTCTCCTCGAGCGTGTGGTGGTCCGGCATGACCACACCCTAGGGCCGCGCCAGACGAGACGGATCGTTCGGGAACGAACAAATCTGAGAAATCTTCGCGGAGGGGATGGTGTCGTGGGTCACATCTCGACTACCGTACGGATCCGAACGATCTCCCGGACCTAAGGATTCCCGATGTCGGACACCGTCAACACCACACTGCGGAAGAACGCGCTCGGAACCGGGTCCATCGTGTTTCTCGTCCTCGCAGCCGTCGCTCCGCTCACCGGCATGGTCGTGGTCGCCTCGTTGGCGATCGCACTCGGCAACGGTGGGGGAGCGCCCTTCTCCTTCCTCGCCGTCGCGGTCGTGCTCCTGATGTTCGCCATCGGCTACGGCAAGATGTCGAGCCAGATGGTCAACGCGGGCGGCTTCTACGCCTTCGTCGTCAGGGGCCTGGGCCGTCCGGCCGGTCTGGCGGCCGGTTACATCGCCACCCTCGGCTACAACTTCTTCGTCGTCGGCACGATCGGCACCAGCGGCTTCTTCATGATGGTGCTCATCGACTTCCTCTTCGGCTTCAGCATGAACTGGTTCCTGTGGGGCGCCCTGTCCATCGTCGTCGCCTATGCGATGGCAGTGAAGGGCATCGACTTCAGCTCCCGCGTGCTCGGCGTCTCGCTGGTCCTGGAGACCTCGATCCTGGTCATCTTCGACGTCGCGGTGCTGTTCAAGCACGGCTACGACCTCTCCGCCTTCTCCGGCGACGCGATCACCTCCGGCTCGCTCTCGATCGGCCTGCTGCTGGCCGGCACCGGCTTCCTCGGCTTCGAGGCGACCTCGCTCTTCAGCGAGGAGGCACGCAACCCGCTCAAGACCATCCCGCGCGCGACGTACCTCGCCATCACCATCATCGGACTCCTGCTTGCCGTCACCACGTGGGCGGTCGTCAGCGCCACCGGTGTCGAGAAGGCCCAGCAGGCCAGCCTTGACCACCTCGAGGCCGGCGACCTGGTCTTCAGCCTCGGCGCCGAATACCTCGGCGACTTCATGATGAAGGTCATGATGGTGCTGCTCCTGGTCAGCCTGTTCGCGGCGATGCTGGCCTTTCACAACTCCGCCACCCGCTACCTGTTCTCCCTCGGTCGCGCGCGCGTGCTCCCGCAGGCGTTGGCACGCACGAGGAACGGCGGATCGCCCGTCCTCGCCGGCACGCTGCAGGCCGGGTTCGCGCTCGCCGTCGCCGCCATCTTCCGGCTCGCCGACCTCGACCCGATCCTCCAGGTCGTGCCCGCCATGCTCGGCTTCGGCACCCTGGCCATCGTCGTCCTCCAGGCGTTGGCAGCGTTGTCGATCGTCGTGCACTTCCGCCGCAGCAACGACCCGCGCCTCGTCAGCACGCTCGTCGCACCTGCCGTCGGCTTCGTCGGTCTGTGCTTCATCGTGGTCATGGCGGTGACCCACTTCGACGTGGTGGCCGGTTCGAGCGAGAAGGCCATCACCAGCCTCCCGTGGCTGATCGTGCTCGCCCTGGTCGTCGGGGTCGCGCAAGCGCTGTTCCTCAAGAGCAACCGGCCTGACATCTACGACGGCCTCAACGCCGACCTCGAGCACTTCGACACCGGCCACACCGACGGCAGCGGCGAAGCCGCCGTTGCCGCACACTGATCATCACCGCGAGCGAGAAGGACCACAGCCGATGGGCCACTTTGACGAAGAATCCGTACGCCGCCTCGCCGCGCGACTCAAGGACGAGGACATCGACATCGTCCGGGTCGGTTACAGCGACCTGATCGGGACCGAGCGGGGTCGCGACATCCTGGTCAACCACTTCGACCGCACGGTCGGTGACGGCGTCGCCTTCTGTCGCTCGGTCTACGGCACCTCCCCGATGGGCGACGTCGTCGACATCGCCGGCGGTCTGTCGGCGGGGCTGCCCGACATCGTCTGCTTCCCCGACGTCGACTCGGTCCGTCACGTGCCCTGGGAGCCGGGTGTCGCACACGTCATCGCCGACGTGTTCAATCCCGACGGCACGCCGTCGCAGGAGAGCCCCCGGATGGTGCTCAAGCGGGTGGTGGAGAAGTTCTCCGAGCTCGGCATGACGCCGATCGCCGGGCCCGAGCTCGAGTTCTACGTCGTGGAGCAGGACGACTCCGCTCCCAACGGGTTCCGGCGGTACGGCGAGGCCACCGGCAACGTCTACGTGTCCGGCCTCAAGGGCGACCCGGAGAACCTGCTGCTGTCCTCGCTGCGCCAGCTCGCGGCGTACGACATCGACGTGGTGGCGGCGAACCACGAGTTCTCCAGCGGCCAGTTCGAGATCAACCTGTGGCACTCGCACGCCCTCGACGCGGCCGACCGGGCCTTCCGGTTCAAGACGGCCGTCAAGGAGCTCGCCCGCCGCCAGGACAAGATGGCGACCTTCATGGCCAAGCCGTTCAACGACGAGGGCGGCTCCGGCTTCCACGTCCACTTCAGCACCGTGGACGCCGACGGCAAGCCGCTGTTCGACGACCCCGACGGCGAGGACGGTCTCTCGAAGACGGCGCGCTCCGCGATCGCGGGCGTGCTCGCCCATGCCCCGGCGCTGGCGTCGATCTGCAACCCGACCATCAACTCCTACAAGCGCTTCGGTCCGGACACGCTGGCTCCGTGGCTGATCGACTGGGGGCTCGACAACCGCAGCGCGATGGTCCGGATCCCCCCGGAGCGCGGTCGCGCCTCGCGGATGGAGCTGCGGCTCGGCGATGCCTCCGCCAACCCCTATCTCGCGATCGCCGGCCTGCTCGCCGCGGCGTACCTCGGCATCCGTGACGGCCTCGAGCCGCCCGCCAAGCTCGAGGGCTACGGCTATGACACGACGAAGGCCGACAAGCTCCCCGGCGACCTCAGCGCGGCACTGGACGCGCTCGAGGCCGACACCGAGATGGCCGAGATCCTCGGCCCCGTCTTCGTGGCGACCTTCCTCGAATACAAGCGCAACGAGGTCGAGCGGTTCGGGCAGCACGTCACCGACTGGGAGTTCCGGGAGTACGCCTACCACCTGTGAGGTGGCTGACCTTCCCCGGAAGCGCCCGGGAATGACCCGGGAATGAGAGGAGAGGCGTCGTGACGACGCAACCCATCGTCCGCGAGTTCGAGGCGGACCTGAGGATCGTCGAGGCCAGCACGTCGGCCACCGACGTGGTGACCCTGACCCTGGCCGCCGCCGACGGGTCCGTGCTGCCGCCCTGGACACCCGGCGCTCACGTCGACCTGGTGCTCGGCGAGGACCTGGTCCGGCAGTACTCCCTGTGCGGCAGCCCCGCCGACAGCGGCCGCTGGCGCGTCGGCGTCCTGCGCGCGCCCGACAGTCGGGGCGGATCCGAGGCCGTACACCGGCTCGCCGCCGGTGACACGGTCCGGGTCCGCGGACCGCGCAACCACTTCCCGCTGGTCGCCTCACCGCGCTATCTCTTCCTCGCAGGCGGCATCGGCATCACCCCCATGCTCCCGATGATCGCGGAGGCCGAGGCATCCGGCGCCGAGTGGCGCCTGGTGTACGGCGGCCGCACCCGCGCGTCGATGGCCTTCCTCGACGAGCTCGTGGCGTACGGCGACAAGGTGACCCTGCTGCCCCAGGACGAGGCCGGGATGCCCGATCTCAATGCCCTCCTGGGCACGCCCCGACCCGGCACCCTCGTCTACACCTGTGGGCCCACCGGCCTGCTCGACGCGGTCGAGGCCGGGTGCTCCGGTTGGCCGGCCGGCAGTCTCCATCTTGAACGGTTCTCCGCCAAGGCGCCCGATCCGGCGGCCGGTGGCGACGAGGAGTTCGAGCTCGTCCTGCAACGCTCCGGCCTCACCTTGACGGTGCCGGCCGACAAGTCGGTCTTCGAGGTCTGCCGCGAGGCCGGCGTCAGTGTCGTCGGGTCCTGCCTCGAAGGGGTCTGCGGAACCTGTGAGACCGAGATCATCGAGGGCGAGGTCGACCACCGCGACTCGATCCTCAACGACGAGGAGAAGGAGTCGAACGAGTTCATGATGATCTGTGTGTCGCGATGCCGCTCCGGCTCCCTGACGCTGGACCTGTGAGGGGACTGCCATGAGTGCCAACACCACTGGATACCCGCGCAACGCCTGGTATGCCCTCGCCGCCTCGGACGAGGTCCGCGACGCGCCGTTCGGCACCCGCGCCCTCGACGCCCCCGTCGTGCTCTTCCGGGTCGCCGACGGCACGGTCGTGGCCCTCGGTGACCGCGACGCGCACCGGCCCATTCCGCTGAGCCTGGGCCGCGTCGACGGCGACACCATCGTGTCCGGCTACTCCGGGTTCGCCTATGACCGCACCGGCCTGTGCGTGCGGGTGCCGTCACAGGCCCAGGTCCCGTTCGGCGCCCGCGTGCCGGCGTACCCGGTCCTCGAGGAGGGTGGCCTGATCTGGGTGTGGCTGGGTGAGCCGTCGCTGGCCGCGCGCCGTCAGCCCGTCGCGACCCCCTGGCTGACCGACCCGGCCTGGGACACCTTCGGTGGCCAGTGGGAGACCGCCGCCCACGTGCGCCTGCTGCACGACAACTTCGCCGACATCACCCACGTCGCCGTCGTCGACCCGGTCATCTCACCGCCGGCACTCGCCGGTGTCGCTCCGGCGCTCCAGGTCGAGATCACCGAGACCACGGTCACCTTCCACCGTGACTGGCCGGCCGCGCCCGTCCCGCACTGGCAGGCCGAGCTCAGCGGGATCTCGCCCGACGCGGCCTACGAGCAGCGTGAGGAGGGCGGCTTCCTCGCCCCCGGCCTGTGGGCCGACCGTTGGGACGTCTTCGTCCCCGAGGCCGAGGGCGGCACCCAGACCTTCCGACTCACCCACGCCGTCACCCCGATCGACGCCGGCCACACCCGCCACCTGTGGCGGGTCAGCCGCAACTTCGCCCCCGGCGCCGCCGCGACCGGCGTGCTGCGCCCGATCTTCGAGTCCTACTACGCCACCGTGCGCGGCATCCTGGAGACGATGCAGCAGGTCATCGACAAGGACGGGTACGGCGTGGACGTGAACGTCGCCGCGGATGCTGCCGCCCTGCAGGTGCGCAAGATCCTGCGCCGGCTGGTCGCCGACGAAGGCTGAGCGCGAGTTCGTCGTACTCGGCATTCGGGTCGGGGTCGGGCCTTCCTGGCGACCCAAACGCCGGGTACGACGCAGCGGCGCCTCAGGCCTTGGCGGTGACCTTGACCGGCAGCGTCTTGATGCCGTTGACGAAGTTGCTGCGGACCCGGCGTACCTCTCCGTTGAGCTCGATCGAGGCCAGGCGCGGGATGAGCTCCTCGAACATCAGCCGGATCTCCATCCGGGCCAGGTTGTTGCCCATGCACAGGTGCGGGCTGCCCTTGCCGAAGGTGACGTGGTCGACGTTCTTCCGAGTGACGTCGAAGTCGTAGGGATTCTCGAACACGTCCTCGTCGCGGTTGCCGGAGGCGAACCACATGACGACCTTGTCGCCCTCCTTGATCTCCTGCCCATTGAGCTCGACGTCGCGGGTGGCGGTGCGGCGGAAGTGGTAGACGGGGGAGGCCCAGCGCAGGAACTCCTCGACCGCGTCGGGGATGAGCGAGGGGTCGGCCTGGAGCTTCGCGAGCTGCTCGGGGTGTTCGAGCAGGGCGAGCATCGAGTGGGTGATCGTGTGCCGGGTGGTCTCGTTGCCGGCGACGACGAGCAGCAGGAAGTAGGAGTCGTACTCCGAGGCGGACATGGCCTGGCCGTCCTCGGGGATCTTGTTGACCAGTTGGCTGACGAGGTCGGTGCCGTCGCCTCCCTTGCGGGCCGCCGCCAGCTCCCGGCCGTAGTCGAAGACCTCCTGCGAGATGGGGGAGCGGAAGGGCAGGTGCTTGTACTTCTCGCTCTCCGGGTCGGACATCAGGACGGCCGCGTGCTCAGGATCGGAGAAGCCGATGATCTGGTTTCCCCAGTCGATGAGCTGTCCGGTCCGCTCCTGCGGGACGTCGAGGAGTCGCGCCAGCACCTGGATCGGGAAGTCCGCGCTGACCTCCTCGACGAAGTCGAACTCGCCCTTGGCGAGAGCGGCGTCGACCGTGGCGCGGGTGATGTCGCGCAGCAGCGTCTCGTAGTTCTTCATCAGGTTGGGCCGGCTGAACTCGCGGGAGATCAGCTTGCGCAGGGCACGGTGGCGCATGCCGTCCATCTCGAGGATGGAGCGACGCTCCTCCTGGAGCGCCGGCTCGACCTCCTCGAGGTTGACGAAGTTGGTGGAGGTGAAGGTCTCGGGGTCCTTGTCGACCGCGCAGATGTCGGCGTGCTTGGTGATCGCCCAGAAGCCGTGGCCGCCGTCGGTCTCGCGCTGCCAGAACACCGGCGCCTCAGCGCGGAGGGTGTCGAACATGCCCCAGGCCTCGGGTCCGGAGAAGCGGTCGAGATCGACGAGGTCGACGTCGGCGAGGGGGATGTGCGGCGGCTTGCCCATGACGGTTCTCCATCCGGTCCGATAGATCGTTTGGATCCGAACAATATCCTCGGAAAATGTGAGGCGCAAGGGTGGTCTTTCGCCTCCGGGGTGACTATCGTACGGATCCGAACGACCTGCACATCCGCGACCGGAGCTGAGGCCTGATGGACACGATGAAGGGGTTCTTCTTCCCCCGTACGGCGAGCGGTCAGTCATCGCTGATCCCCTCACCCCCCTGGTACTACTCCGGCGACCTGCTGACGGTCGAGTACCGCACCGACCCGGCCCGGGTCGCCGAGCTGCTGCCCGCGCCGCTCGAGCTCGCCCCCGAGGATCCCGGTGCCGTCGCACTGATCTGGGCGGACTGGCAGTCCTGCTCCGGCACGCGCGAGGAGCTGCTCGACCCCGTGCGCTCGCAGTACAAGGAAGCGTTCGTCGTCGTCCGGTGCGCCTATGAGGGCGTCACCTACTCGCGCTGCGTCTACATCTGGGTCGACAAGGACTTCGCGATCGGCCGGGGCATGCACCAGGGCTATCCCAAGAAGCTCGGCTCGATGTGGCAGACCCGCCCGCACCCCTTCGCCCACGCCGCACCGCAGGTCGCCCCCGGCGGCGTCTTCGGTGCGACCCTTGCGGCGGGTGATCGGCGCCTCGCGCAGGCGGTGCTGACGCTGCGGGAGGAGTCGCCGACCAACGGCTTCGTCAACGGCCACCCGATGGCCCACCATCGCGTCTACCCGGGCATCGCCAAGGGCGCTCCGGACGCGTACGCCGAGCTCATCGCCTCGGGTTCCAGCTCGTTCGAGGCCGGCCCGGCCTACTCGGGCGACGTCGAGGTCGAGCTGTTCGAGTCGCCCACCGAGGAGCTGCACCGGCTCGAGGTGCAGGAGATCATCGGCGGCTACTACCGCCAGGTCGGTGTCGTGTGGGACGGCGGCCGCACCCTCGCCACTGCCGGTGCTGACGGCGTCTGGGAGGCCGCGCGATGACCGACCACATCGTCGACGTCGACGGCGTCCAGGTCGACACCCGGCACTGGATCGGCGGCGAGCGCGTCGCCTCCGCCTCGACCTTCGAGGACATCTCCCCGATCGACGAGTCCGTCATCGCCCACGTCCACGCCGGTACGTCGGCCGAGGTCGATGCCGCCGTCGCGGCTGCCCGCGCCGCCTTCCCGGCCTGGGCAGCGCTGCCCGTCGCCGAGCGCAGCGCGATCCTGCGCCGCGTCGCCGAGGGCGTCGAGGCCCGGGTCGAGGACCTGTCCCGGGTCGAGACCCGCGACAACGGCTCGCTGATCCGCAGCCACCGCCGCGGCGTGATGCCGCGCGTGGCGATGAACTTCCGGGCGTTCGCGGACTTCGCCGAGCACCAGCTCGGCCACCCCGACCTGGAGGTGCCGGGCCGCGGGCACCGCGAGCGAGTCACCTATGACCCCGCCGGTGTGGTCGCGATCATCACGCCGTGGAATGCGCCGCTCATGCTCGCCACCTGGCGCATCGGGCCCGCGATGGCGGCGGGCAACACGATCGTCGTCAAGCCTCCGGAGTGGGCGCCCCTGACCGCGAGCCTGCTCGCCGACATCATGCACGAGGCCGGCGTACCCGCTGGGGTGTTCAACGTCGTCCAGGGCACCGGTGCACAGGCAGGCGCTCCGCTGACGGCGCACCCCGACATCAACCGGCTCGCGTTCACCGGATCCGTCCCGACCGCCGGCGTCATCGCCAAGGCGGCGGCCACCAACATCGTCCCGCTGTCCTACGAGCTCGGCGGGAAGTCGCCGCTGCTGGTGTTCGACGACGCCGACCTCGACCTCGCCGTCGAGATCGCGGTCGAGCAGTTCGACAATGCCGGCCAGGTCTGCCTCAAGGCGGCGCGGATGTATGTCCACTCATCGCTGGCCGACGAGTTCACCCGCCGCGTCGTCGAGGGTGCCGCCCAGCTCAACCAGGGCGATCCCCGCGACGAGGGCACCGACGTCTCCGCGCTGATCTCGCGGCGCCACTTCGACCAGATCTCCGGCTTCGTGGAGCGAGCGCTCGCCGACGGTGCCGAGCCGTTGCTCGGTGGCGGTCCCAACGAGGACCTGGGCGGGCTCTACTTCCGCCCGACGATCCTGGTCGGTGCGAAGAAGGACTCCGAGATCATGACCGAGGAGGTCTTCGGGCCGGTCGTCACGATCAGCACCTTCGAGACCGAGGACGAGGCCGTCACGCTGGCCAACGACACGCCCTTCGGGCTCGCCGCCACTATCGTCACCGGCGACCGGGAGCGTGCGGAGCGGGTCTCCGCGGCCCTCGACGCCGGCACGGTCTGGGTCAACTGCTTCTTCGTGCGCGACCTCAACGCGCCCTTCGGCGGCAACGGCAAGTCCGGCATCGGCCGCGAGGGCGGCATCTGGTCCTTCGACTTCTACACCGACATCAAGAACAGCGTGTTCTCCCCGACCGGCTGGGCCGACGCTGGCAGTGAGGGAGGCGAAGGCTGATGGGTGAGGTCGTCGGCGCGGGACTGATCGCGCACGTCCCCACGATCGTGCTGCCGGAGGAGATCCGGCGCGAGCTCAACAACGGTGAGGACTCCACGCTGGTCTCCGGTCTGCAGCAGCTGCGCCGCGAGGTCTTCGACGTCCTCGACTACGACACCGTCGTGGTCCTCGACTCCCACTGGGCGACGACCGTCGAGTGGGTGGTCACCGCCCAGGACCGCCGCAGCGGCCTGTTCACCTCCGAGGAGCTGCCCCGCGGCATGCAGCGGCGGCACTACGACTTCGCCGGTGACCCCGAGCTCGCCCATCTGATCGCGAGCAAGGCTCCCGAGCACTCGACGTGGATCACGGCGATCGACGACCACTCGCTGCCGATCTTCTATGCCACCACCAACGTGTGGGAGTTCCTCGGCCAGGGCCTGCCCGACAAGTCGTGGATCTCCATCGGGGTCTGCCAGACCGCCGACGGCGAGGACGCCCTGCGCCTGGGACGAGCGCTGGGCCAGGCGATCGCCGAGTCCGACCGCAAGGTGCTGCTCATCGCCTCGGGCGCCATGTCCCACACCTTCTGGTCGCTGCGACAGCTCCGCGACCACGAGGCCGCCGGGGTCGAGCACATCTACACGCCGGAGGCCGCGGCCGCCGACGCCGAGCGGATCGCGTGGTTCAAGGCCGGTGACCACGCTCGGGTCCTCGACACCATGGATGCGTTCTACAAGTTCAAGCCCGAGGCCCGCTTCCAGCACTACCTGATGATGGTCGGCGCCCTCGGCGAGGGCGACTGCACCGCTCCCGGTCGGCAGTACGGCGACTACGAGAACTCCATCGGCACCGGTCAGGTCCACCTCTGGTTCGACCGTCCCGAGGGCGGCTTCCCCGCCGCCCGCATCACGCCCACCGACCCCGACTACGTGCGCCAGATGAGCGGCGCCGGTGCCGACGTGCCAGCCGCCGGCTGAGCCGACCGAGAGGAACCCCTGAGATGACCACCGAATTCCGTCGGATCCTCCTCGACGGCAACGCCGTCGACGTCCGCCGTGACGGCGAGACCCTCGTCGCCGGCGACGGCCGCACCGTCGCCATCGCCGACGCCACCCACCTGCCGCCGGTGACGCCGAGCAAGATCGTCTGTGTCCACCTCAACTACTCCTCGCGCGTCGAGGAGATGATGACCACGCTGCCGCCGGCGCCGACGTACTTCCACAAGCCGGTCTCCGCGCTCAACGCGCACGAGTCCGCCGTGGTGCGCCCGCAGGGCTGCAAGTGGCTCAACTACGAGGGCGAGATCGCCATCGTCATCGGCCGGACCGCGCGCAACATCTCGCCCGAGGAGGCCGGCGACTACATCCGCGGCTACTCCATCGGCAACGACTACGGTCTGCACGACTTCCGCGACACCGACTCCGGCTCGATGCTGCGGGTCAAGGGCGCCGACACGCTGTGCCCGATCGGCCCCGGCATCGTCGAGGGCTGGGACTTCCACGACAAGCGGATCCGCACGATCGTCAACGGTGAGGTGCGCCAGGACGGCAACACCACCGAGATGCAGTGGGACATGCACTACCTCGTCGCCGACATCGCCCGCACGATCACCCTGCAGCCCGGCGACATCCTGATGTCCGGCACCCCGGCCATCTCGCGCACGGTCTATCCCGGCGATGTCGTCGAGGTCGAGGTCGAGGGCCTCGGCACCCTGCGCAACCACATCGTCGAGGGCCCGACGCCGATCCGCAGCGACGTCGGCGCCCAGCCGACGGAGAGCGAGGAGGTGCTCTCGACCGCGAAGGGCGGCGACTGGGAGTTCCGCGGAATCCGCAAGCCGGACCTCTCGAACACGCACTGACACCGTGCTGATCTGGAAGGACTGACGTGCCCGCACCCCGGATGCTGATGATCCTCAGCGAGAACTGGACCCTCACCGACGGTCGCAGCCTGAACGACCTCGTCACCTGGTCCCGGATCGCCGAGGACACCGGATTCGACTCGGTCATGCTCTCCGAGCACGTCGTCCTCGGCCGCGATGCCAGCGACAAGGGCGTGATGGGCAACCCGCGCGACTACGCCGCCCCCGGCAACCAGGACCCGCTCATGCCGTGGCCCAACTCGATGATGCTGTTCGCGTCGATCGCCGCTGTCACCGAGCGGATCAGGCTCGTCGGTGCGGCCGTGCTCGCGCCGCTGCGCCACCCCCTCCTGCTCGCCCGTGAGCTCGGCACCCTCGACCTGCTCGCCGAGGGGCGCCTGGTCGTCCAACCGAGCGTGAGCTGGAGCAAGGACGAGTACGCCGCGCTCGGCGTGCCGTTCCGCGAGCGGGGCAAGATCCTCAGCGAGCAGCTCGAGGTGATGAAGCTCGTCTTCGCGCAGTCGCCGGCGACCCACCACGGCCGCTACTTCGACTTCGAGGACATCCACCTGGAGCCGAAGGCGTTCCGGCCCGAGGGACCGCGGATGTGGTTCGGCGGGCAGCAGGCGCACGGCGCAGTCGTCGAACGGATCGTGAAGTACGGCCACGGCTTCCACCCGTTCGGTCGCCCCACCGCCGAGGACCTGCAGATCATCCGGGACGCGATGGCCGCGGCGGGCCGCGACATGGCCGACCTCGAGATGGTCGGGGGAGTGCGCTACTCGTTCCCCGACGACCACTCGCTCGCCGACCTGGGCGAGTCGATGGACTCGATCCCCGAGCAGCTCGAGCAGGGATTCACCACCATCTGCATCAAGCCGTCGATGTACATCGACGACCAGTCCGAGATGGAGGCCTTCTGCAAGGCGGTCATGAAGCGCGCGGAGGCGATGGCATGACCAAGCGGCTGCTGGTCATCGGCCACGACTACCTCGACACCTCCGGCGCGATCGAGGGTCGCTTCGTCGAGCGCGGCTATGTGATCGAGAGTGTCCGGGTCGTCCCCGCCGACCGCTTCGACGACCCGGGCGTGGACGTCGACCTCCCCGACCCGACGCGGTACGACGCCGTCCTGGTGCTCGGTGCGAGGTGGAGCGCCTACAGCGACACCGTTGCCTCCTGGGTGAAGCCGGAGACCGAGTTGCTCCGCAGCGCGGACGAGTCCGGCGTACCCGTCTTCGGGATCTGCTTCGGCGGGCAGATGCTCGCCCAGACCCACGGCGGATCGGTCGCCGCATCCCCGGTGCCGGAGATCGGGCCCGCTGTCGTCACCGGGGTTCCGGCCGTCGCGGGCGTCTGGACGCAGTGGCACTCGGACAGGTTCGTGCCGCCGGCCGATGCAACGGTGGTCGGCGCGAACGGCGCGGCAACCCAGGCCTTCGTGCTGCGTCGCAACCTTGCCGTCCAGTTCCACCCCGAGGTCAACGGCGACAACGTCCAGGGCTGGCTCGACGACGGCGGCGTCGAGGACGCCCGCAGCCGTGGCTTCGACCCGGACGTGGTGATCGCGCACGTGCGTTCGCTCGATGCCGACGTGCCTGCCCGGGCCAAGGCGTTGGTGGACTACTTCCTCGACGAGGTGGCGACGAGCTGATGCCGACCACCGACAGCAAGGTCGTCCTCGTCACCGGCGGCGGCACGGGCATCGGCGCCGCCACCGCACGCCTGCTGGCCGCGCGCGGCGACCAGGTCGTGATCTGCGGGCGGCGGGAGGCGCCGCTGCGTGCCGTGGCCGACGACACCGGCGCACACGTCGTGGTCGCTGACGTCGCCGACCCGGACGGTGTCGCCCAGGTCGTCGACGACACGATCGCCACCTTCGGCCGGCTCGACGGCCTGGTCGTCAACCACGGCATCATCCACGTCGGCGGGATCGCCGATCTCACGCCGGACCAGTGGGACGACACCCTGCGGGTCAACCTGACCTCGCCGTTCCTGCTGGTGAAAGCCGCGCTCCCGCACCTGCTCGCGGCCAAGGGCGCCGTGGTCGCGGTCTCCTCGGTCGCCGCCCTCCGCGCCGCCGAAGGGATGGCGGCCTACTCCGCGAGCAAGGCGGGCCTGCTGCTGCTCACCCAGTCCCTCGCTGTCGACCACGGCCGCGACGGACTGCGGGCCAACGCGATCTGCCCGGGTTGGACGGCCACCGAGATGGGTGACATGGAGATGGCCGAGCTCGGCAAGGAGCGTGGCATCTCCGCCGACGAGGCCTACCGGCTCGCCACGGCCGTCGTGCCCCAGCGCCGAGCCGCCCAGCCCGACGAGGTCGCGGCGACCGTCGGCTGGCTGCTGTCGGATGCAGCGTCGTACGTCAACGGAGTGGTGCTGCCGGTCGACGGTGGCTCGTGTGTCGTCGACCCCGGCACGCTGGCCCTCGACCCGCGCGTGTCGATCGACCTGCGCTGACCCGCGGGCGGTCCGGTCAGCGGGCCGCGCCGACCACCCGCAGCGCCACGTCGGCGTAGTGCTCGCCGATCTGCTCGGGCGTCCACTCGCCGTCCTCGCGATACCACCGGGCGATGTCGATGCACATGGATGCGAGCGAGGTCGCGGCCAGTGCGGGATCAGGGGTGATGAAGACGCCCGCCGCGACGCCCTCGCTGACGAGTGAGCGCAACTCCCGGTCGATGGCCTTGCGCAGCTCGTCGACGACGGCGCGGTGCTCTCCGTTGAGGGCGGTGAGCTCATAGTTGAGGATCCGCGCGACCGTGTGGTTGACCGCGTGATAGGCGGCGAAGCCACCGCCGACGAGGGCGATCTGCTCGACCAGGTCAGGGGTGGAGGCGCGCGCTTCGCGGATCACTGCGAGCGCCTCCTCGTGCCCGTTGCGGGAGATGAGGAAGAGCAGCTCCTCCTTGGACTTGTGGTGCACGTAGACCGCCGCCGGACTCATCCCCGCGCCGCCGGCGATGTCGCGCGTCGTGGTGCCGTGGAAGCCTTTCTCGGCGAACGCCGTCACGGCCGCTTCGAGCAGGCGGGCGCGGGTGTTCTCGGCGCGCGAGGGAGTCGACATCGGCGTACCTCCTGGTGCTCGGTAGGGGAACGAAATGGCTCTTGACGGACGCCGGAGAGACCGGGCACCATGAAGCCTAGCGCTAAGCAAGCGCTTAGTAACCATCTTTCCTGGAGCGAGGCGCCCGTGAGTACGACGTCCGAGGACACGACCGCCAACCCGCCGGGCCTCGACCTCGACGCACTCGGTGCCTGGATGGCCGCCGCGGTCCCCGGCGCCGGCTCGTCCCTCACCGCCGAGTTGATCGCGGGCGGCAAGTCCAACCTGACCTTCGTCGTCTCCGACGGCACGTCGGAGTGGATCGTGCGCCGTCCGCCGTTGGGTCACGTGCTCGCGACCGCCCACGACATGGCCCGCGAATACCGCGTGATGTCGGCCCTCCAGGGCACCGCCGTCCCGGTCCCGCGCACCGACGCCTTCTGCTCGGACCACGCGGTCGTCGGCGCGGACTTCTACGTCATGCAGCGCTGCGTCGGTACGCCGTACCGCCGTGCGAGCGACCTCGCCGAGCTCGGAGCCGAACGCACCCGCGCCATCTCGGAGAACCTCGTCGACATCCTCGCCGCG
The DNA here is from genome assembly GCA_030145945.1 of Nocardioides sp. Taxonomy (GTDB): domain Bacteria; phylum Actinomycetota; class Actinomycetes; order Propionibacteriales; family Nocardioidaceae; genus Nocardioides. Next base: position 4,989 of record JASLDK010000147.1, on the reverse strand, counting down.
CTGCACGCGGTCTCGCCGGAGGAGGTCGGCCTCGGCGACTTCGGCCGTCCGGAGGGCTTCCTGGGCCGCCAGGTATCGCGGTGGAAGAAGCAGCTCGACGCCTCCCACACCCGCGACCTGCCCGCCGCTGACGAGTTGCACCGCAGGTTGGCGGCGTCGGTGCCTGCGGAGTCGGCGACCGGCATCGTGCACGGCGACTTCCGCCTCGACAACGTCCTGGTCGACACCCGCAACGGTGCCGATCGCGCGACCGCCGTGCTCGACTGGGAGATGGCGACCCTCGGTGACCCGCTCACCGATCTCGCGCTGATGCTCACCTATCACCGCCTCGCCGAGAACCTCGGCGCGGCTGTCGCGGACGCGTCGACCGCCCCCGGCTTCCTGTCCGAGGACGCCATCGTCGCGCGGTACGCCGCCGCCGGTGACCGTGACCTGTCCGGCTTCGGGTGGTATCTCGGCCTTGCCGCCTTCAAGCTCGCCGCGATCCTCGAGGGCATCCACTACCGCTTCCTCGCCGGTCAGACCGTCGGTGAGGGATTCGACGACATCGGCGAAGCGATCCACCCCCTGCTCGACGCCGGACTCACGGCACTGACCCAACTCAAGGAGAACTGATGGACTTCGGATTCGACGCCCGCACGGAAGAGCTGCGAGCCACCATGCTCGCGTTCATGGACGAGGTCGTCTATCCGGCCGAGTCGGTCTTCGAGCAGCAGATGGCGCAGCTCGAGGACCACTGGGCCTGGGACTCGACCCCGATCGTCCAGGAGCTGCGCGCCGAGGCTCGCAAGCGCGGCCTGTGGAACCTCTTCCTGCCCGGTGAGCACGAGGGCGTCGAGGGGGCCGGCCTGACCAACCTGCAGTACGCCGCCCTCGCCGAGATCTCCGGCCGCAGCGGCCACCTCGCTCCGGCCGCCATGAACTGCGCCGCGCCCGACACCGGCAACATGGAGGTGCTGCACCTCTTCGGCACCGAGGAGCAGAAGAAGCAGTGGCTGGAGCCGTTGCTCAATGCCGAGATCCGCTCCGCGTTCGCGATGACCGAGCCGGACGTCGCCTCCTCCGACGCCACCAACATCGAGCTGTCGATCGTGCGTGACGGCGACGAATACGTCCTCAACGGTCGCAAGTGGTGGATCACCGGTGCGATGAACCCGCGCTGCAGGATCTTCATCGTGATGGGCAAGACCGACCCGACCGCGGACCGTCACCGCCAGCAGTCGATGATCCTGGTCCCGCGGGACACCCCCGGCCTCGAGGTCGTCCGCGGCATGCACGTCATGGGCTACGACGACCACGAGCACGGCGGCCACGCCGAGCTGCGCTTCACCGACGTCCGTGTCCCCGCGAGCAACCTGATCGGTGAGGAGGGCGGCGGCTTCGGCGTCGCCCAGGCCCGTCTCGGCCCCGGCCGGATCCACCACTGCATGCGCTCGATCGGCATCGCCGAGCGCGCCATCGAGATGATGTGCGAGCGCGCCGAGTCGCGGGTCGCCTTCGGCCGTCCGATCGCCGAGCAGGGCGTGATCCGCGGCTGGATCGCCGAGTCGCGGGTCAAGCTCGAGCAGCTGCGCCTGCTGGTGCTGAAGACCGCGTGGCTGATGGACACCGTCGGCAACAAGGGCGCGCACACCGAGATCCAGGCGATCAAGATCGCCACGCCGGAGACGGTCCAGTGGATCCTCGACAAGGCGATCCAGGTCCACGGCGCCGGTGGTCTGTCGCAGGACTTCCCGCTGGCCAACATGGCCGCAGGCATCCGCACCCTGCGCTTCGCCGACGGCCCCGACGAGGTCCACAAGAACGCGCTGGCCAAGGCGGAGCTGCGCCGCCAGGCCGCGCGACGCGAAGCGCGCTGACCCCGGTTTTCCACAGGGCGTGCGGACTGGCCCTTCCCCCGCGGCGGTACGTCGCCTAGGTTGCTGCAAGCCAGCAGCAGACCTATCTCGGGGGATTCGCCATGGCCTTGATGCAGTCGTCCCTGGCGACGACCGGCCCGCAGACCGTGGTCGTGCCTGCGTCCGACGACGTCGTCGCGCGCCTCGACGAGGATCTGCGTGCGGCGGTACGCCGGGACGGGCTCGACCCGCAACGCGAGATCGCAGCCGTACGCCGCCATGCCGCCGTGCTGGTCCGGCAACATGACGAGCGCAGTCTGACGGGTGTGGTGGCGCCGATCGCCGACCCGGATGCGCTGGTGGCCGAGTTGGTGGCCCGGGTGGCGGGCTTCGGTCCGCTGCAGCCGTTCCTCGACGACCCGACGGTCGAGGAGGTCTGGATCAACTCACCCGACCGGGTGTTCGTCGCCCGTCACGGCCGCCACGAGCTGACCAACCTGGTGCTGACCGAGGCCCAAGTGGCCGAGCTGGTCGAGCGGATGCTCAAGTCGACCGGGCGCCGGATCGATCTGAGTCGTCCGTTCGTCGACGCGATGCTGCCGGCCGGGCATCGCCTCCACGTCGTACTGCAAGGAATCTCGCGGGGCTTCTCGGCCGTCAACATCCGCAAGTTCGTCGTCCGAGCGAGCCGGCTCGACGAACTGGTGGAACTGGGCGCGCTCACGCCCCAGGCCGCGCGTTTTCTCGAGGCGTCGGTGCGGGCCGGTCTGAACATTCTCGTCGTCGGCGGAACCCAGGCCGGGAAAACCACGATGCTCAACTGCCTCGCTGCCGCAATCCCCGGTGGGGAGCGGGTGATCTCGGCAGAAGAGGTCTTCGAGATCCGATTCCCGCATCCCGACTGGGTGGCGTTGCAGACCCGCCAGGAAGGCCTCGAGGGAACCGGTGAGGTTCGGCTGCGCGACCTGGTCAAGGAGTCGCTCCGGATGCGTCCGAGTCGGCTGATCGTGGGGGAGGTGCGGGCTGAGGAGTGTCTCGACCTGCTGCTCGCGCTCAACGCCGGCCTTCCGGGCATGTGCACTCTGCACGCCAACAGTGCGCGTGAGGCACTCACCAAGGCCTGCACCCTGCCGCTCCTGGCCGGGGAGAACATCAGTGCCCGCTTCGTCGTGCCCACGGTGGCTGCCTCGATCGATCTCGTCGTCCACCTCACGATGGATCCGCAAGGCACGCGGCGAGTCAGCGAGATCGTCGCGGTTCCGGGGCGGATGGAGGGCGACGTGATCGAGACCGAGTCCGTCTTCGAGTGGCGCGACGGCGGACTGCGACGCGCGATCGGCCTTCCCCCGCGGCTGGACCAGTTCGAACGGGTCGGGATCGACATCATCGGTCTGCTGCGAGAGTCGGACTGACGCCGTGGGTGCCCTGGTCGGTCTGGGCTTCGGGTTGGGCGCGCTGCTGGTCTGGGCTGCGTTGCATTGGCCGGTCTCCGAGCGCCCTGAGCGGGGTCCGGGCCGGGCGCAGAGGCTGCTCGCCGAGGCCGGGATGCGGGAGGTCTCACCGCGGTCGCTGATGCTGTTGTCGGTCTGCGCGGGGTTCGCCACCTTCATCGTCATCCTCGGCATCACCCGGACAGTTCCCATCGCGTTCGTCCTCGCGGTCGGTGGTGCCTACCTGCCCTGGGCGGTCGTCGCCGGTCGGGTACGCCGACGCCGCCGCGCGTTCGCCCAGGTCTGGCCCGAGGCCGTTGACGACCTGGCGTCAGCCGTCCGGGCCGGGATGTCCCTGCCGGACGCGGTTGCCGCGCTCGCCGTACGCGGTCCCGAGGCGCTACGTCCCGCCTTCGACGCCTTCGCGCTCGACTACCAGGTGTCGGGCAGGTTCGGCGACTGCCTGGACCGGCTCAAGGAGCGGCTTGCCGATCCCGTCGGCGATCGCGTGGTCGAGGGACTTCGGATTGCTCGCGAGGTCGGCGGGGGCGAGTTGGGGCGGCTGTTGCGCAACCTGTCGGGCTACCTGCGAGACGACCTGCGGACCCGCTCCGAGCTCGAAGCCCGCCAGAGTTGGGCGGTCAACGGAGCGCGGGTCGCCGTGGCTGCTCCCTGGGTGGTGCTGTTGGTGATGTCGACCCAGCCCACGGTGATCGAGCGCTACCAATCAGCCGCCGGGGCCGTCGTTCTCGCCCTCGGCGCGGGCGTGTGCGTGATCGCCTACCGGCTGATGGCGCGCCTCGGACGGCTGCCCACCGAGCAGAGGATTCTTCGATGAGCCCTGCGCTTGCCGGCGGGCTGCTCGGTCTGACTGCTGCCGGCGGTCTCGGCCTCGTCGCCACGCGCGCGGTCGCCATACGGCGTCCGAGACTCGAGGACCGCGTCCTTCCCTTCATCCGCGTCCTGGCTCCTGCGGGCACCCGGGCCACCACCGACCAGGGTTCTCCCACCACCCTCACCCTCGTCTTCGGCCCCGCCCTGCGTCGTGCTGCCGATGGCGTCGAGAAGGTGGTGGGTGGTGCTCCGTCCGTACGACGCCGCCTGCTCCGGTCCGGGTCTGCTGACTCGGTCCACGACTTCCGGGTCAGCCAGGTGCAGTGGGGCCTGGTCGGATTCGCCGTCGCTGCTGCCTACGGCCTGGTGCGCACGTGGATGCATCCCGGCAACCCTCTGCCCCTGCTGATCGCGTGTGTCGGTGCCTTCGTCTGCGGTGTCCTGCTCCGTGACAACCGACTCAGTGCTCACGTCCGGCGACGCGAAGCCGCGATGCTCGCCGAGTTCCCCACCATCGCCGAACTGCTCGCCCTCAGCGTCGCTGCGGGGGAGTCGCCGGTCGGCGCGCTGGATCGCGTCGTACGACGCAGTGGGGGCGAACTGTCCCGAGAACTCGGCGACCTGTTGGCGCGGATCCGGACGGGGGAGCCTGTGGCTGACGCCTTCGACCGCCTCGCGGCGACCACCGGCCTGTCCATGGTGGCTCGCTTCGCCCACGGCATCGCCGTTGCCATCGACCGCGGCACTCCGCTCGCCGACGTCCTGCATGCCCAGGCCGCCGACGTGCGCGAGGCGGGCCGCCGCGAACTCATCGAACAGGCGTCTCGAAAGGAGATCGCGATGATGCTTCCTGTCGTGTTCCTGGTCCTGCCCACCACGGTTCTCTT
>JASLDK010000093.1 GCA_030145945.1 Nocardioides sp. | reverse complement strand
CAGGGCTGCGGCCAGACCGCGCCCGTCGAAGAAGCCACCGGCCGCGACCACGGGGATGTCGACCGCGTCGAGAACGGTCGGCAGCAGCAGCGTGGTGGGCACAGCGCCGGTATGGCCGCCACCCTCGCCGCCCTGGATCATCACGGCGTCCGCGCCCCACGAGGCGACCTTCACCGCGTGTTTGGCGGCCCCGATCGACGGCATCACGATGATGTCGTGCTCCTTGAGCTTCGCGATCAGCTCCGGCTTGGGAGCGAGGGCGAAGGAGGCGACCTTCACGCCGTGGTCGATCAGGAGCTGGCAGCGGTCGCCGGCGTCACCGGCGTCGGCACGCAGGTTGACGCCGAAAGGCTTGTCGGTGCGGCCCTTGACCTCGATGATCGCGGCTTCGAGCTCCGCGAAGGTCATCGTGGCCGAGGCGAGGATGCCGAGCCCGCCCGCATTGGCGGTGCCGGACACGAGTCGCGGCCCGGACACCCAGCCCATCCCGGTCTGCACGATCGGGTGGGCGACGCCGACCAGGTCGGTCAGTGGGGTGCGGATCTGCTGCTCGATCATCGCGCTGCCTCCTCGGCGGGAACCTCACGGAAGCGAAGACCCTTGGGGTCGAGCATCTCGCGGATGATCACGAGCTCCTCGTACGTCGGCTCACGGGTGGTCGCCACCTCGTCGGGGATCTCGAGCGTGAAGCCGGTGGCCTCGACGACCTCGTCGACACTGACGCCCGGGTGCACGGACAGCAGGCGCACCGTGTCGTCGGCGCCCTTGACATCGAACACCGCGAGGTTGCTGACGATCCGGTGGATGTCGTTGTAGCGCGACGCGCCCGGACCGGCCTGCTTGGCGCGCTTCGGACCGACCCCGGAGACGATGTCGACCTGCTCGACGAAGACCCGGGGGGAGTGCTTGGGCACCCAGTAGGAGGTGCGGTTGTTGACCGTGTTGCCCGGCGCGCCACGCGAGCCGAGCAGCTGGCGCTTCGGCTGGTCGAACGGACCGATCGCCGAGATGTTCTGGTTGCCGTGCTTGTCGACCTGGGTGGCGCCCATCATCACGTGCCGCTTGCCGTAGGCCACCACGTCGAAGACGCGGCGGAACGGGATCCAGCCCTCGACGACGTCGCCCTTCGCGAAGAGTGGGGGTACGCCGGCCAGGAAGACGGACTCGCCGTCGGAGAGGACCAGGTCCGGGTTGCTCGTCAGTTTCGCGAGGCGCACACCCAGCATGGGCAGCATGCCCATCGGGCTGCCGAAGATCTCGCCGTCGTCCTTGAACGCGTCGGCGATCGCGGCCGCGCAGACGTCGGCGCGGGTGTAGTCGGTGGTCTCGCTCACTTGCCCTGCTCCTCTGCAAACGCCTTGACGGCTGCCTGGTAGGCGGCCTCGTCTCCTGACAGGAACCGCTCTTCGAACGCCACCCAGTCGTCGTCGGATCCGCCCGCGGCCGCGGCGTACGCCTTCTGGAAGCGCTCGTCGCGTTCGTAGTCGGGCACACAGTTGGTGAAGTGCGCGCCACCCGGGGTCTCGACGACACCGGTGACCATCATCCGGTTGAGCAGCACCCGCTGGACGGGCGTGTCGACGGTGAGGCCCGCGGTGTCGACGATCTGCTCGACCGACACATAGGTCCGGTCGGCGGCCATCGCGAACAGGTCGTCGAAGTAGGGGTCCGGGCCGAGGTAGGTGGCGTTGCCGTGCACGTCGGCGCGGTTGAGGTGGACGAGAGCGACGTCCAGCTTGAGGGCCGGAACGGCCACGAGCTCCTCGTGGCCGGCGCCGTCGTCGTACGGGCTGGTGACGGTCTTGATCCACGGATTGTTGACCAGGACGTCGGAACCGAGGCCCGCCCGCATCGGCAGGAAGGGGAGTCGCTCGGCAGCAGCCTTGAGGCCGGTCTGGAACATCCCCTCGTCGAGCTCGACGATCTCGGGGATGGTGCGGTTCTGGCGAGCGCGCTGGAAGTTCGGCTCCAGCGGGATGGAGTCGAGGCTGACGAAGGCATAGACGAGCCGGCGGATCTTGCCGGCGCGGGCGAGCAGTCCGACGTCCGCGCCGCCCCAGCTGACGATGGTGAGGTCCTTGAGGTCCGAGCGCAGGATCGCGCGGACCAGTGCCATCGGCTTGCGCCGCGGGCCCCAGCCCCCGATCCCGATGGTCATGCCGTCCTCGAGGGACGCGACGACCTCGTCGATCGTCATCTGCTTGTCACGAGGCTTGCGGGTCACTTGCCCTCACCCTTCCCGGTCGCCGTGGCGGCCTTGTCCGTCCCCGCGAAGTCGTCGCGGAGTTCGTCGCTGACGCCCATCAGGTTGAGCTCGAAGGTGAACCCCTGCTCCCAGCGATAGGACTTGTTGACATCGATCGGGTCGATCCCGTTGAGCGCCTCCTTGGCGGCCCGGATCACCTTGGTGTTCTTCGCGGCGATCTCGCCGGCCACCTTGAGGGCTGCGTCGAGGAGCTCCTCGCGCGGCACGACCTCGAGGACGGAGCCGAACTGGACCAGGTCCTTGGCGGGGATCGTGCGCGCGGTGAAGTAGAGGGTGCGCATCATGTGCTGCGGCACCAGCCGGGCCATGTGGGTCGCGGCGCCGAGCGCGCCCTGGTTGACCTCCGGGACGCCGAAGAAGGCGTCGTCGCTGGCGATCACGATGTCGGCATTGCCGACCAGGCCGACGCCACCGCCGACGCAGAAGCCGTTGACGGCCGCGATCACGGGCACCGAACACTCATAGACGGCCTTGAAGGCCGCGTAGCAGCCCTTGTTGGCGCCGATCAGTGCGTCGAAGCCGGTGGTGTTCTGCATCTCCTTGATGTCGACGCCGGCGTTGTAGCCCTTGCCCTCGGCGCGCAGGATCACGACCTTGGTGGCCATGTCGGCGGACGCCTCGTCGAGCGCGGTGGCGACGTCGAACCACCCCTGCACGGTGAGGGCGTTGACCGGGGGAGCGTTCATCGTGACGATCCGGACGCCGTCCGGCCGCAACTCACTGGTGACTGACATGACGGCACCATACCAAGCAATTGCTTGGTAGGGTGCACTTCGTCCCGGTTGGAAAGATCGATGAGGAGTACGACGTGAGCAGGTTGCTGGAGGGGCGGGTCGCGATCGTGACCGGTGCCGGTCGAGGTATCGGACGCGCCCATGCGCTGGAGCTCGCCCGCCACGGCGCCAAGGTCGTCGTCAACGACTTCGGCGTGTCGGCCGCGGGTGAGGGCACCGACGAGTCGCCGGCGCACCAGGTGGTCGCGGAGATCGAGGCGATGGGCGGCGAGGCGGTCGTCAACGGCGCCGACGTCGCCGACTTCGCTGCCGCCGAGGCAATGGTCCGCCAGGCCATCGACACCTTCGGTGGCCTCGACATCCTCGTCAACAACGCGGGCTTCCTGCGCGACCGGATGCTGATCAACACCAGCGAGGAGGAGTGGGACGCGGTCGTCCGGGTCCACCTCAAGGGTCACTTCGCGCCCCTGCGCCACGCGGGTGCCTACTGGCGTGCCGAGGCCAAGGAGGGCCGCCAACGTGCCGCCCGCGTGATCAACACCTCGTCGGGCGCGGGCCTCCAGGGGTCGCTGGGCCAGACGACGTACTCCGCCGCCAAGGCGGGCATCGCGGGCATGACGCTCGTCGCTGCCGTCGAGATGCGCAGGTACGGCGTGACGGTGAACGCCATCGCTCCGGTGGCCAAGACCCGGATGACCGAGGGTGCCTTCGACACCTCCGCCATGGCGCTGCCCGAGGACAACTCGCCCGTCGTTGCCTGGCTGGCCTCCGAGGAGGCCGGCGACGTGACCGGTCGGGTCATCGAGATCGACGGCAGCGTCATCACGGTCGAGAACGGATGGGCCCACGGTCCGTCGCGTGACGCCGGTGCTCGCTGGGAGGCCGCGAAGGTGGGTCCCGCTCTCCGGGACCTGCTCGCAGAGGCGCCCACACCCGAACCGGTCTACGGCACCGCCTGAGCAATCGGCTTCCTCGGAGTGGGAAGCCGCCGCGCGCGGCACTTCCCACTTCCCCCACAGGTCCTCCGGTCCGGCAGTAGTGTTTCGTCATGGACCGGAGGATCTTCGGCATCGAGAACGAGTACGGCGTCACCTGCACGTTCCGCGGGCAGCGCCGGCTCAGCCCTGACGAGGTCGCGCGCTACCTGTTCCGCAAGGTCGTCAGCTGGGGGCGCAGCAGCAACGTCTTCCTGCGCAACGGCGCCCGGCTCTACCTCGACGTCGGCAGTCACCCGGAGTACGCCACGCCCGAATGCGACGACATCGCCGAGTTGGTGACCCACGACAAGGCGGGGGAGCGGATCCTCGAGGGCCTTCTCCTCGACGCCGAGCAACGCCTGCACGACGAGGGCATTGCAGGCGACATCTACCTCTTCAAGAACAACACCGACTCGGCCGGCAACTCCTACGGCTGCCACGAGAACTATCTGGTCGGTCGCGCCGGCGAGTTCTCGCGGCTGGCCGACGTCCTGATCCCGTTCCTGGTGACGCGCCAGATCATGGTCGGCGCCGGCAAGGTGATCCAGACGCCGCGGGGCACCAGCTATTCGGTCAGTCAGCGGGCCGAACACATCTGGGAGGGCGTCTCCAGCGCCACGACCCGCAGCCGTCCGATCATCAACACTCGCGACGAGCCGCATGCCGACGCCGATAAGTACCGCCGCCTCCACGTCATCGTCGGCGACTCCAACATGAGCGAGACGACCACGATGCTCAAGGTGGCCTCCTGCGACCTGGTGCTGCGGATGATCGAGGAGGGCGTGGTGATGCGTGACCTCACCATGGAGAACCCGATCCGGGCCATCCGGGAGATCTCGCACGACATGACCGGCAGCCGCAAGATCCGCCTCGCCAACGGTCGCGAGGCCAGCGCCCTGGAGATCCAGGCCGAATACCTCACCAAGGCTCGTGACTTCGTCGATCGTCGGGGGATCAGTACGCCGACCATCGAGCGCGCCCTCGACCTGTGGGAGCGCGCGCTCAAGGCCGTGGAGTCCGATGACCTCGGTCTCGTCGACCGCGAGATCGACTGGGTCATCAAGCTCAAGCTGATCGAGCGCTACCGCGCCAAGCACGGGCTCGCGATGAGCCACCCGCGGGTCGCGCAACTCGACCTCGCCTATCACGACATCCATCGCGGCCGCGGGCTCTACTACCTCCTGGAGAAGCGTGGCGCGGTCGCCCGGGTCACCACCGATCTCAAGATCTTCGAGGCCAAGTCGGTCCCGCCGCCCAACACTCGCGCCCGCCTGCGCGGCGAGTTCATCCGCCGGGCCCAGGAGCGGCGCCGCGACTTCACCGTCGACTGGGTGCACCTCAAGCTCAACGACCAGGCCCAGCGCACGGTCCTGTGCAAGGACCCGTTCCGGGCCTACGACGAGCGGGTGCAGCGGCTCATCGACGGCATGTAGTGCGCTCGATGGGTTCACGAACGGCCGGTCGAATCCACGCGCCGTGGTCGGGTGGGTAGGGTTTGCGCGTGCTGATGCGCCTGCGACGTCCCTCGATGCTTGTCCTCTCGACCCTGCTGCCTGCAAGTCTCGCGCTGGCCGCGTGCGGTGGGTCCGACGCCGACCCGGTGAAGGGGCTGGGTGCAGTCTCGATCAGCGGGCCCGTCGGGGAGGCGCCGAAGCTGGACTGGAAGGCCACGATGACGGCCAAGAAGGCCACGTCGAAGGTGATCACCAAGGGTGATGGCGCTGCCCTCAAGAAGGGCGACATCGTGCGGGTCGACTTCACGATGGCCAACGGCTGGACGCACAAGGTGTCCTTCGACAGCTATGACCCGGAGTCGCTCAGCACGCTGGTGACGGTCGGCACCGAGAAGAAGCCGGAGAGCGTGACCGACCTGCTCTCGCTCGGCTTCGCGGACGAGATCGACCCCGGGCAGACGATTGGCAGCCGCGTCGCCGTCGCCGTCGGCAGTGACACTGCATTCGGTGGCTACCTCGGCAGCCAGGCCGCCAGCCTGCTCGCCGCCCTCGACATCGGCAACCAGGACGGCCTTCTGTTCGTCGCCGACATCGTCGGTCTGGCCCAGCCAGAGGGCACTGAGGAGACCGCGCCGGCGTGGGCGCCGACGATCGTCGAGAAGGACGGCGTACCTGCCAGCCTCGACTTCTCCAAGGCACCCAAGCCCAGTGGCGACCTGGAGGTGGCCACCCTCGTCAAGGGCACGGGCCCGGTCGTGACGGAGGGGCAGACGATCCTGGCCAGCTACCTCGGCCAGCTCCCGGACGCCAAGGAGCCTTTCGACGCCAACTTCGGCAAGGGCACCGGCTTCGAGGCTGTTGTCGGCGGCAAGGACGCGGGCGTCGTCAAGGGCTGGTCGCAGGCGCTGGTCGGCCTTCCGGTCGGCAGCCGCGTGATGATCGAGATCCCGCCGAAGCTCGGCTACGGCAAGAAGGGCTCCGGAGAGAAGATCCCGGGCGGCTCGACTCTCTACTTCGTCGTCGACATCCTGGATGCGGCGAACACGAAGCCGAAGCCGGAGCCCGAGCCGTCGCCGGCTCCCACGGATCCCGCCGCTCCCAGCACCGGCCCGAGCACCAAGCCGAGCACGGATGCCAGCACCCAAGAGTGAGCGCCTGCTCAACCTGCTGATCATGCTCCTGGTGCAGCGCCGCCCGATCGCCAAGGAGCAGATCCGGGAGGTGCTGTACCCGGACTCCCGTCCGGACGCCTTCGAGAAGATGTTCGAGCGGGACAAGGACGAGTTGCGCAGTCTCGGCGTGCCCGTCGAGGTGGCGCTGATCGATCCCTTCTTCGAGGACGAGGTCGGCTACCGCATCCCGCCCGAGGCCTTCGCTCTCCCCGACGTCGAGCTCACGCCCGAGGAGGCGGCCGTCGTCGGCATCGCGTCGCGGGTGTGGCAGCACGCCACCATGGCGCAGGCCACCACCGACGCCGTCCGCAAGCTCACGGCGGCAGGCATCGACGTCGACCTCGACGCCCTCGAGATCGCTCGCCCGCTGCTCACCGCAGAGGAACCGGCCTTCGACAACTGCTGGGTCGCGGTCTGCGAACGCAATGCGGTCGAGTTCGACTACCAGCGTCCGGGCGCCGAGACCCCGATGCGACGTCGGGTCCAACCGTGGGGCGTCGTGCGCTACTCGGGCCGGTGGTACCTCGTCGGGTTCGATGCCGACCGAGGTGCCGAACGCGTCTTCCGCCTCTCCCGCGTCCTGGGTGAGGTCCGTCTGGTCGGCCCACCGGGCGCGTACGACGTCCCGCCCGACACTGACGTGCGCGCGATCGCTCGCCGGATGGCGCCCGCGATGCCCTCCACCACGGCAGTGCTCCTTGTCCGCGAGGGCGCCGGCCACGGACTTCGACGTACGGCGGAGAACGTCGCCCTAGACGTCGACGGGCCCGACCACCGCACCCGCTGGGACCGGGTGGTGATGCACCGTCCCGTCCAGGGCCTGGCCGACGAGGTCCTGTCCCACGGTCCCGATGTCGTCCTGCTCGAGCCCGTCGAGGTGCGGGACCAGGTCGTCGCCCGGCTCGTCGAGGCGGTCCGGTGAGCCAGTCCACGCTCCGGATGCCTGCACCGGGCGCCGCCGGCCAGGTCGCACGACTGCTGACCCTGGTGCCCTTCCTGCACCACCGCGACGGCGTACGCCTCGAGGAGGCTGCAGCGCTGCTCGGCACGACGCCGAAGCAGGTCGTCCAGGACCTCAAGGTGCTCTTCATGTGCGGTCTGCCGGGCGGACTGCCCGACGACCTCATCGACGTCGACCTCGACGCGATCGTCACCGAGGAGGGGAGCCCGGTCACCGAGGGGGTGATCCGGGTCGAGAACGCGGACTACCTCGCGCGGCCGCTGCGGCTGAGCGCGACCGAGGCGTCGGCGATGATCGTGGCGCTGCGGATGTTGCGGGACAGCGGGTCGGCCGGAGCTTCGCCGGAGCTGGTCGACCGCGTCCTGGCAAAGCTCGAGTCGGCGGCCGGCTCGCCGCTCGTCGAGGTGACGCCCTCGCCGCGCGATGCCCAGCAGGTCGTCGCCGCGCAGTTGACCGCCTTGGTCGACGAAGCAGTCGCCGCCGGTCGGCAGATGCGGATCCTCTATTTCGTGCCGTCACGCGACGAGGAGTCGGAGCGGATCGTGGATCCGTACGGCGTCGTCAGCCACGGCGTCTTCTCCTATCTCGACGCCTGGTGCCATCGCGCCGACGGCGATCGACTGTTCCGGCTGGACCGGATCACCAAGGCCGAGAT
>JASLDK010000076.1 GCA_030145945.1 Nocardioides sp. | reverse complement strand
TGCGCCGGGTGGCTGCCGGACTGTTGCTGTTCGAGACCGAGCACACGGTCTCCCGTGTGTTCCACGAGGTGAAGTGGATGCTCCCGGACGAATGTTCACTGCTGGTCACGCGCGTTGATCGGCGACCCAAGGCGCGAGGGGTCGCGGCGGGGACGACGTCGTGGCTACGGCGTCTGCCGCTGCCCGATCGGGACTGAGACTCGGTCGGTTGGGGCGCACGACACATCCGGCCCGGTTCGGCCGCAGACCGCCGGGGGCGCTAGGATCCAACACAGTTCGGAATCCTTTAACGAGCCGTCCCGTGAGGCGGAGAAGGAGGTTCGGTCGGTCATGCCTGCAGCGCAGACCCCGCAGACGCCCGCTTCGGCAGGTCGCGTCGTCCTCGACGCCGGTGACATCAGCCGGGCGTTGATTCGCATTTCCCACGAGATCCTCGAGCGCAACAAGGGCGCCGAGGATCTTCTGCTTCTCGGGCTCCACACCCGCGGCGTCCCGCTCGCGCGCCGGCTCGCGGACAACATCGCGCAGGTCGAGGGTACGACGGTCGCGACCGGCGAGCTCGACGTCACGATGTACCGCGACGACCTGCGATCCAACCCGACCCGGGCACCGCACCGCACCCAGGTGCCGGCCGGTGGCATCGACGGCAAGACCGTGGTGCTGGTCGACGACGTGCTCTACTCCGGGCGCACCATCCGTGCCGCGCTCGACGCGCTCTCGGACCTCGGCCGGCCAGCCGTCGTACGACTGGCGGTGCTGGTGGACCGCGGCCACCGTGAACTCCCCATCCGTGCCGACCACGTCGGCAAGAACCTGCCCACCGCGCGCAGCGAGCGGGTCAGTCTGCGTCTGGTCGAGACCGACCCGATCGACGAGGTGCGGATCATCGACGCCCCCGGAGGTGCCCAGTGACGCGTCACCTGCTCAGCATCGACGACCTCGACGCCGACCAGATCGGCGAGATCTTCGCGACGGCCGCCGAGATGCACGACGTGCAGAAGCGCCAGGTCAAGAAGCTCCCGGCCCTGCGCGGGCGCACGGTCATCAACCTGTTCTTCGAGGACTCCACCCGCACCCGGTCGAGCTTCGAGATCGCCGGGAAGTGGCTCTCGGCTGACGTGATCAACCTGTCCGCGAAGGGCAGCAGTGCCAGCAAGGGCGAGTCCCTGCGCGACACCGTGCTCACGGTGACCGCGATGGGGATCGACGGCCTGGTCATCCGGCACCCGGCCAGCGGCGCGCCGGAGCAGATCAGCCGCTGGATCGACGTGCCCGTGATCAATGCCGGCGACGGCATGCACGAACACCCGACCCAGGCACTGCTCGACGGCTACAGCCTGACCCGCAAGCTCGGGACGCTCGAGGGCAAGCACGTCGCGATCGTCGGCGACGTCACCCACAGCCGGGTCTTCCGGAGCAACGTGAAGAGCCTGGTCAAGCTTGGCGCGAGCGTCACCGTGGTCGCGCCGCCGACCCTGATGCCCGCAGGTGTGGCGGCCTGGTCGAAGCAGGCAGGCTTCACCACGTCCTACGACCTCGACGCGGTGCTGCCGGAGGTCGACGCGGTGATGATGCTCCGTGTCCAGCGCGAGCGGATGAGCGGCGGGTTCTTCCCGACGGCTCGTGAATACACGGTCGGCTACGGCCTGACCCGCAACCGGCTGGCACTGCTCAAACCGGGCACACCGATCCTTCATCCGGGCCCGATGAACCGTGGTCTGGAGATCTCCCCGGATGCCGCCGACGCGGCCGACAGCCTGGTCCTCGACCAGGTCTCGTCAGGTGTCGCGGTCCGGATGTCCGTGCTCTATCACCTGCTCGCCGGCGAGCCCGACCAGACCAAGGGAGCCAGCGCATGACCACCCTGATCAAGGGCGCCACCCTGCCCGACGGTACGACGAGCGACGTGCTCGTCAACGACGGTGTCATCACCGAGCTCGGGACCGTGACCAGCAAGGTGGAGCGGACCATCGACGCCGACGGGCTGCAGTTGCTGCCCGGTCTGGTCGACCTGCACACCCACCTGCGCGAGCCCGGTCGCGAGGACGCCGAGACGATCCTGACCGGATCGCAGGCTGCTGCGGTCGGCGGCTACACCGCGGTGCTGGCAATGGCCAATACCAACCCCGTCACCGACACCGCCGAGGCGGCCGAGCGGGTCTTCGACCTCGGTGTCCGCGCGGGCCTGGTCGACGTCCAGCCGGTCGGCGCGGTCACCAAGGGCCTGGCCGGCGAAGAACTCGCCGAGCTGGGCCTGATGGCCCGCAGCCGTGCCAACGTGCGGGTCTTCTCCGACGACGGCAAGTGCGTCCACGACCCGCGCGTCATGCGTCGGGCGTTGGAATACGTGAAGGCGTTCGGCGGTGTGGTCAGCCAACACAGCCAGGACCCGTCACTGGCCGGGCCGACCGCCTGCTGCCACGAGGGTGAACTCTCCGGCCAGCTCGGTCTGCCCGGATGGCCCGGCGTCGCCGAGGAGATCATCGTCGCCCGCGACGTGATGCTCGCTCGACACACCGGCAGCCGGGTGCACGTCGCCCACGTGTCCACCGCGGGCAGTGTCGAGGTGGTCCGCTGGGCCAAGGCCCAGGGCATCAGTGTCACGGCCGAGGTCACCCCGCACCACCTGCTCCTGACCACCGACCTGCTCGTCGGCTACGACCCGACGTTCAAGGTCAACCCGCCGCTGCGTCCCGACGAGGACGTCCGCGCGCTGCGTGCGGCGCTCGCCGACGGCACGATCGACGCCGTCGCCACCGACCACGCGCCGCACGCGCGGCACGACAAGGAGCACGCCTTCGTCGACGCCGCCTTCGGCATGCTCGGGCTGGAGACCGCCCTGCAGGTCGTCGCGACCGTGATGGTCGACGGCGGCCTGCTCGACTGGGCCGGCGTGGCGCGGGTGATGAGCACCAACCCTGCCCGCATTGCCGGCCTCGACGCCGGCGAGCGCGCGCAGGGGCGCCCGATCGCCGTGGGCGAACCCGCCAACCTGACCCTCGTCGATCCCGCAGCCAAGGTCGTCATCGACCGCGATGCCAGCGTCTCGCTGAGCCGCAACAACCCCTGGCACGAACGCAAGCTGACCGGGAAGGTCGTCGCCACCCTGCTGCGCGGCGAGCCCACGGTCCTGGAAGGAGCACTCGCATGAGCACCACGCCCGCACTGCTCGTCCTCGAGGACGGCCGCACATTCCACGGCGAGGCCTACGGAGCCGTGGGCGAGACCTTCGGCGAGGCCGTCTTCAACACCGGCATGACCGGCTACCAGGAGACACTGACCGACCCGTCGTACCACCGCCAGGTCGTCGTGATGACCGCGCCGCACATCGGCAACACCGGCGTCAACGACGAGGACCCGGAGTCCAAGAGGATCTGGGTCGCCGGGTACGTCGTGCGCGAGCCCGCCCGCGTGCCGAGCAACTGGCGCTCGCGTCGCTCCCTCGACGACGAGCTCAAGGCGCAGGGCGTCGTCGGGATCTCCGGCATCGACACCCGCGCCCTCACCCGCCACCTGCGCGAGCGCGGCGCGATGCGCGTCGGCATCTCCACCGTCGAGACCGACCCGGACAAGCTGCTGGAGAAGGTCAAGGCGTCGTCCGAGATGAGCGGCGCCAACCTGTCCGAGGCGGTCTCCACCAGCGAGGCGTACGTCGTCCCCGCGCAGGGGGAGAAGCGGTTCACGGTTGCCGCCCTCGACCTCGGCATCAAGGACATGACGCCGCACCGGATGAGTGAGCGCGGCATCGAGGTGCACGTCCTGCCCGCCACCGCGAGCATCGACGACGTGCTCGCCGTCGGCGACAACGGGCCGGACGGGTTGTTCTTCTCCAACGGACCCGGCGACCCGGCCGCGACCACAGGCCAGGTCGAGTTGCTGCAGGAGGCCCTCGGACGCGACCTTCCCTACTTCGGGATCTGCTTCGGCAACCAGCTCTTCGGGCGCGCGCTCGGATTCGGCACCTTCAAGCTGAAGTACGGCCACCGCGGCATCAACCAGCCCGTGATGGACCTGACCACCCGCAAGGTCGAGGTCACCGCCCACAACCACGGGTTCGCGGTCCAATGGCCGGACGGAGTGCCGATCGACGAATCCGTCCCGACGCCGTACGGCGTGGCCACCGTGAGCCACGTCTGCCTCAACGACGACGTGGTCGAGGGTCTCGAGCTCCGCACCTCCGACGGCAAGTTGAAGAGCTTCTCCGTCCAGTACCACCCCGAGGCCGCCGCCGGCCCGCACGACGCGGCGTACCTCTTCGACCGATTCGTTGAACTACTGACGTCTCGTGACGGTCGCAGCGCGACCTCTTCGACGTCCGAGGAGAACGCCTGATGCCGAAGCGCGAAGACATCAAGTCCGTCCTGGTCATCGGCTCCGGGCCGATCGTCATCGGTCAGGCCTGCGAGTTCGACTACTCCGGCACGCAGGCGTGCCGGGT
>JASLDK010000028.1 GCA_030145945.1 Nocardioides sp. | reverse complement strand
CCGAGGCCGAGACGGGTGAGGTCGGCGAGCCAGGTCAGGCCGTGGCGTTGGTAGTCGCGCAGCGTTGCCTCAAGACCAGCAGGCTCGGGGAGCGGGTCGCGGATGGCTGCCGCGAGCAAGCGTTCGCGCACGGCGAGCAGGCTGGCGCCGACGATCACCTCGGCGGTCTCAGGTCCCTCCTCGTTGCCGACCCCCGGCCCGGGGCTGGCGCTGGGGAGGTGGGTGACACCGGTCAGCGCGGCGGCGAGCGCCTGCGCGCCGGTCGCCTTGCGGATCCGCCTCTTGCGCGCGCGCTGTGCGGTGGCCGGGTCGACGACGGTCCACGCCCCGCGCAGCTTGACGATCGGGCTCGCGGCACGGGCGAGCTCGCGCATCTCCTCCTGGGTGAGCTCCTCGCCGTGCAGCGACACCTGCCAGGAGAACGAGAACAGACCCTCGGCGGAGAACGGGCTCTCCTGGAGCGGAAGCTCCTCTCCTCGACCGATCGACTCGGCGGGTGGGCGGCGGTCGAGGACCGCGCGCGAGGTCAGCTCCGGTCCCAGCGAGCGAGGCCAGTGCACATCGACCCGTTCGTCGCGCAGCGCGGCAATGCAGTCCAGAAGAGTGCCGATCTCCGCGCCGTCGAGGGTCAGCTGATCGGGCACCGCGAGACCGAGCAGCCGGTCCAGGACCGGCCACACCTCGGCCGCCGCACGCAGCGCGATGCTGGCATGGATCCGGGCACGGGGACCGAACCCGTGCTCCTCCTCGTCAGCAGTCCACAACAGGGCCGCATCGCAGACGTGCAACGGGTCGCGCTCGTCATGGATCTGGAGCACCACCCGGACCGTGCCCGCGATCAGCTCCTCCTCGTCGGCCTCGACGCGCAGCGAGATCCGGACCAGCTCCGGCAGGCTCGGGTCGCTCCCGCGCTCCTCGCGCCGGGCACTGGGGGCGGGCTGCTCGGAACGGCGCTCGGCGAGGCGCCGGCGGACCCGGTCGGCGAACTGCTCCGGCGTCGCGCTCCTGGCGAGGGGGAGGTCGGCGGTGTCGGTGGAGGCAGGTGCAGGTGCGGGATCGGCGGGCCTCGGCGCCGCGCGCGGCAGGGTGTCGGCGACCGCGTCCAGCACCTGGCGGACGAGCACGACCGCGTCAGCGACCGGCAGGTCGTCGTACGCCCTCGCCTCGGCCAGCCGTTGGACCGCGTCGAGGTCGCGGGCGTCGAGCCCGTCGATGCGCCAGCACCTTCCCTCCGATGAGGGCGCGACCTTGCCCGCCGCGACCAGGCGCAGGCCCAGCAGGGCCGCCCCGCTGAGCAGCTGGACGCTCGGGTCGGCATCGTCGGCCGACCGCGAGCGGCTGAGCACCGGCATCGCGGCGTTCAGCGGCAGCGTGATCCGGCGCCGTCCGTTGGCGGCGGTGAACTCGATCGTCGCGCCCCCAGCGCCCCCTCCTGGCCGGAAGGTGGCCGGGCCGGTGACGGGAACGAAGCTCACATGGGGACGCTAACGGGTGGGCCCGACAGGAAGTTCCGAGAAGTCAGGGATTGGTGGAGGCGACGGCAGAAGCGGTACGCCGGCCGCGCAGCCGCGCGAGCAACACCCCGCCGACCAGCAGCACCCCACCACCGGCGGCCGGGACCGCGGCCCACCAGGTCGGGTGCTCCGCAGCGAGCGCGGCCGCAGCGAGCGGGACGACGAGGGTCGGCATCGCGATCGCGAGGATCGTGAACCCGGAGTGGTTGGAGATCGCGGCGGCCAGCACCCACAGCACGGTGAGCCCAGCTGCGAGGGCGACCACCCACCACACGTCGGAGGCAGGGAAGGAGCTGACGGCCACCCAGCCGAAGACGGGCGCACGGGAGGAACCGCCGAACATTCCCATCATGTCCCCCAGCATGGAGAACAGGTAGCGCGTGACGATGAAGGAGACGAGCACGCCGACAATGCCCACCAGGCCGAATGATCCGACAACGACTCCCGACACAGCGCGGCTCGGCAGTGCCCAGCCGACCAGGGTGACCACGACGACGAAGATCGTCGTCAGCACCGCGCCGACCACCTCCGGGTGACCCTTGCCGATGCTGTCGCTGATCACGTTGTCGAAGGCGACGCCATAGATCAGGGCGAGGCCCAGGATCGCGACCACCACGAAGGCCGCCCTGCGTGCGGCGAGATAGCCCAGCACCGACAACGCGACCAGCACCCCGCCGATCAGGTAGGCCACCCAGTCGTCGTGCTTGTCCACGCCGATGCCGATCAGCAGTCCGGTCGCCAGGGTCCCGACCACCCCCGGCCAGGTGACGACCTCCTCGCGCGCGCGGCCACCGGCCCGGCGCGCCGCGAGCGCACCCAGGACGGCGATGGCGAGGAGTATCGCGGTCGCTCCCAGGGCCACTCCGTAGAGCGACCAGTCCAGGTCGCCCTTCTCGCCCGACCTGCTCCGCGACGCGGCAATGGCGACCGCCCCACCCAGGAGCCCCGATCCGAGGGCGACGACGGCGCCCGTCGTACCTGCTCGGTTGACGGTGGTCGGGAACTCCGGCTCGATCGAGTCGGCGCCCACCAGCGGTGGCGGAGGCGGAGGTGCGTCGCCCCCGTCGGGCGCCGTCATCGTCATCGTCGCAGCGCTGGACGGCGCGTCCGGCTCGTCGGCAGGATCGTTGACGATCGCCGTGGTCGGGGGTTCCGGGGTGCCGTTCGCGGGAGCGTCGTCGGTCATGGTCCGACCCTAGGTCGGTCGACGGCTGGATGGTGGGAGGTCGGGAGTCAGCCGGAGACCCCGAGCGTGAGAGGTACGACGCCAGCAGCGCCTGCTGCGTGCAGCGCCTCGGCAGCCAGGGTGAGTGACCAGCCGGTGCCGACGAGGTCGTCGACGAGCAGCACCTGGTGGCCCTGGACGGCATCGGGCGACGCGAGCCTCAACTCACAGCGTCGGCTGACGGCGGCGACGCGTTGGGCGGAGTTGGTGGCGCCGCGGTCGGGCCCCACGGAGAGGTCGACCACGGCCCACTGCCCGACGACGGGGATGCCGAGGAAGCGGGACAGGCCGGACGCGAGGTCCGCGGTCAACTGTGGCCGCCGCTCGGACTCGGCAACGACGATGGCGTCGACCTCCGGCCGCCAGTCCTGGAGCATCGCCACCATCGCCCGCGCCAGCCCGTCGGGGACCGGGCCGTCGACGGCGTCCGCGGCGAACAGCCGTCGCAGCGCACCTCCGTGACCGAGGTCGGTGAGGCGGGCGATCGCACGACCTTCCGCCGGCGGCTGCTTGATCCGGCCCGCGCGACTGACGCCGATCGACGCCAGCCCCGTGGGCCACTGCTTGCGCGGCTCGATCGGCACGCCGGGCCGGGCGATCCGTTCGGCCGCCTCAGCGACCGCCGTCTCCGACACCTGGGTCGACAGCGACAGCCCCCCGCAGTTGTCGCACCGCCCGCACCGCCAGTCCGGGTCCGCCAGCACCGCCGGGTCGTCCAGCTGGTGGCGCAGATAACGCATCCGGCACTCGCCGGTGGCGAGGTAGTCGAGCATCGCCTGCTGTTCGGCGGCCCGGGCCGCCGCGACCCGCGCATAGCGTTCGGCGTCGTAGGACCAGGGTTGACCGGTCGACTCCCAGCCGCCCCGCACCCGGCGTACGGCACCGTCGACGTCGAGCACCTTGAGCATCGTCTCGAGGCGGGTCCGGGACAGCTCCACCCGCGGCTCCAGCGCGGCCGTGCTCACCGCCCGCCCCTCCTCGTCAAGCACGGACAGCGTCTCGCGGACGAGCTCCTCGCGAGGGAAGGCGAGGGAGGCGAAGTAGGCCCAGATGTCGCGGTCCTCGAGCGCGGGCAGGAGGACCACCGTCGCGTCGTCGATCGAACCACGGCCAGCACGGCCGACCTGTTGGTAGTAGGCGACCGGACTGTTGGGTGCACCCAGATTGACCACGAACCCCAGCGCCGCGTCGAAACCCATCCCCAGCGCACTCGTCGCGACGAGCGCCTTGACCTCGCCGTCGACCAAGGCCTGCTCGAGCGCCAACCGCTCGGTCTGCTCGGTCTGACCGGAGTAGGCAGCCACCCGATGGCCGCGCGAACGCAGGTAGTCGGCCACCTCCTGGGTCGCCGCCACCGTGAGGCAGTAGATGATCCCGCTGCCGGGCTGCTCGGCCAGATGATCGGCCAGCCACGCCAGCCGCTGCTCAGCCGTCGTCAACCGCACCACCCCCAGCCGCAGCGACGCCCGGTCCAGGCCGCCGCGCAGGACCAGGGTCTCGGCACCCAACTGCTCCGCCACGTCGTCGGTGACCCGCTGGTTGGCGGTCGCCGTCGTCGCCAGCACCGGGATCCCGCTCGGCAGGTCGCGCAGCAATGTCCGGATCCGCCGATAGTCCGGTCGGAAGTCGTGCCCCCAGTCGGAGATGCAGTGGGCCTCGTCGACGACCAACAGCCCGCAGGTCGCCGCCAACCGCGGCAGCACCTCGTCGCGGAAGCCCGGGTTGTTGAGCCGCTCCGGGCTCACCAGGAGCACGTCGACCTCACCAGCCGCGATCGAACGATGCACCTCGTCCCACTCCGTCGTGTTGGTCGAGTTGACCGTCACCGCCCGGATCCCGGCCCGCTCCGCCGCCGCGATCTGGTTGCGCATCAACGCCAGCAACGGCGAGATGATGACCGTCGGGCCGCTCCCCTGCTCCCGCAGCAACAGCGTGGCCACGAAGTAGACCGCCGACTTGCCCCACCCGGTGCGCTGCACCACCAACGCCCGGCGCCGGTGCACGACCAGGGCGGCGACGGCGGCCCACTGGTCGTCGTACAACGTCGCCTCGGAGCTGCCCACCAGGGCCCGCAGATGTCCCTCGGCCCGCGCCCTCACCTCGGCATCGGCGGACAGGTCGGGAGCGGTGGAGGTCATGACTCGTGTCTACCAGCGGGGGCCGACACGAATTCTTTACCCACGAGTTTTCCGGTTTCCCGGACAGTGCTTGAACCGACGCCCTAGAGTCGTACTCGCTACCGCAGGTGACCCGAGACGCCTGCGGTAGCACCTTTTTTCATTGGTCGAGCCGACCGGATCTGCGCGGGGAGAGCGACAGGGACAACCGCAGCGATCAGGCCAGCGACCACCAGATCCGGGCCAGCTCGAACCTCGAGCCTGCGTTCCAGCGCAGGAGTACGTCGCCCACGTGCTTCTCCACACCCTTGACCGAGATGGCGAGCTCCCCGGCGATCTGCTGGTTGGAGTGGCCGGCGGCGACCAGGGCCGCCACCTCCGACTGACGCGGGCTCAACGGACCGGGTCCTGCCGCTGACCCCGTGCCGGTCGCGACCCCCACCGCCATGCCGGGCACTGCGCCGGTCCCGGAGCTGGCAGCCACCGCGGCCAGCAGGCCCACCCGGGTCGCCACACCGAAGGCGCACAGGATCCGGGAGAGGTGGGCGCGGACCGTGCGCGGGGAGAGGAACAGCGCGGCTGCGATCTCCTCGACCTCCTGGCCGGCAAGCACAGCCCGGGCGACCTCGGCCTCTCGCACGGACAACACCTCCCAGCCCGCACCTGCCACCGGCGGTAGGCGCCGCCCGGAAGCGGCGAGAGTGGCGCTCGCAGCACGGCGGATCGCGCCGAACCCCGCCCGATCGGCCTCCGCGACGAGCGTGCGCAGACTGCGGGTCGCCGTACCGAGATCAGCGGCGAGGATCCGCGCCCGCGCCAGCAGGATCTGGCCCTCGGCCGCCTCCACCCCTCGATCCTCGGCGACACACCGGTCGACGCTGGCGCTCAGCAGCTCGATGGCAGCTGTCGCCTCGCCCGCGTCGATGGCGGCGCGGGCGCGTGCCCGTTGGACCGTCGGCTCGGTGATCGGGTGCTCGGCCAGCTCCGCGAGCGCCACCAGCCATGCCTCGATCGCGCCCCGGTCCTGCTCGAGGATCGCGGCGTGCAGGAACATCTCGAAACAGATGGCGCGGTCGATCAGGGTGCACCGACTCAGCGCCTCGTCTGCTCCGGCCCGGAAGGCGAGAGCAGCCGCAGTGCGTACGTCGTACAACGCGATCGCGCCGTAGGACAGCAGGAGCAGCGCGCCCCGGTCGAGGAAGTCGCGCGGCTGAGGGGGAACGTGCGCAGCAACCGCCTCGGCGATCCGCACCCCGTCCTCGTCGCCCGCATTGCCGCTGACGAAGACCTCGACCGCCGACACGACCGGCTCGATCCGCGAGCCGGGCTGCACGGCCGAACGGGTGGGCACCATCAGCCTCGTCGCCGCCTCGATCCGTCCGGAGAACGCAGCGATCCGCACCGAGCAGACCCACAGGATGACCCCGAACGGATGCCCCTCCCAGGCCTCGCCGGACGGTGGCCCGAGCGCGTCGAACGCGGCGGCCTCGCGGATCCGGGCACTGACGAGCGCGGCCTCCGCGGCGACGTACCGCACTGCCGACCACCAGCG
Source organism: Nocardioides sp. (assembly GCA_030145945.1). Lineage (GTDB taxonomy): Bacteria > Actinomycetota > Actinomycetes > Propionibacteriales > Nocardioidaceae > Nocardioides. The sequence continues at coordinate 411 of JASLDK010000028.1, read as the reverse complement.
CGAGCTCGGATCGTCGGCCCCAGCCATCAGCCGCTGGAGCTCGGCCGCGTCGATGGGCAGAGCGTCGAGATCGCCACCGGCGGCCAACGAGGCGGCGGCCAGACACAGCCCACGCGACCGGTCGTCGTCGGCCAGGCCGAGGCCTTCGAGCGCGTGCCGGGTGGCGTCGGCGAAGTCGCCGAGCCAGAAGTCAGCCAGCGCGGCCATGCCGTACGCCGCGGCCTCGCCTGCCCCCGCGGCAGCGAGTGCGGCGGTCCGCGCCTGCTCCGGCGTACCCTCCGCGAGGTGCTCCAGCACCAGGGCCAGAAGGTCGTCGCGCTCCACGAATGAAAACGTTCCCACGACGGGGCCTGCCACGCGTGCAGATCCCGGATTACGACCATTCCCTACCGACGCGGCCCCCTGCGATCC
>JASLDK010000402.1 GCA_030145945.1 Nocardioides sp. | reverse complement strand
CTCGATGACCTCGCGGGTGCGGGTCAGCGGCCGGTCGTAGGGGATCCCGTGGAAACCCTCGATGACCTGGGGGCCGGAGGCGCCCAGGCCGAGCACTGCGCGGCCGCCGGACACGTTGTCGAGCCCCGCTGCGGTCTGCAGCAGCGCGCCCGGCGTACGCGAGTAGACGTTGAGGATCCCGGCGCCGATCTCGACGGTCTCGGTCTTCGCGGCGAGATAGCCCATCAGGGTGGGTGCGTCGAACCCATAGGGCTCCGCCACCCAGATGGTGTCCAGTCCGGCCTTCTCGAGTGCGACGACCTGATCGGCCGACTCACGCGGATTGCCCGCATAGACGAGGGGCATCGACAACTTCATGGGCGGTCCCTTTCGGCTTCGTGGCCATGGCGACGGCCGTCCGGGCATCACCCGGCGGCGCGACCGTGACAGTAACACTGTCACAATGCTGCTGTCTCCAAGAGCGAGACCGGCGACCGTGGTGTCCGTGCCTGCCGTGATAGGAGAAAGCCTGTGACCTCCCAGACTTCAGCCCGCTACACCGTCGCTGTGATCGGCGGCACCGGCCCCCAGGGCAAGGGCCTCGGATACCGCTTCGCCCGCCACGGCCACGACATCGTCCTCGGCTCCCGGGCTGCCGAGAAGGCGGAGACCATCGCCGCCGAAGTGACCTCGCGACTGGAATCCGTCTCCGGTGCGGGCACCGCGCGCGGCGCCTCCAACGCCGACGCGATCGCCGCCGCCGACGTCGTCCTCCTCGCGGTGCCGTACGACGGCCACGACGAACTGGTCGCCTCCCTCGCCGAGGGCGGAGCACTGGACGGCAAGACCGTCATCTCGTGCGTGAACCCGCTCGCCTTCGACAAGCGCGGCGCGCACGGTCGTGTGATCAATGGCGGTGAGGGATCGGCTGCGGAGTCCGCCGCAGAGCTCGTGCCCGGCGCCACCGTGGTCGGTGCCTTCCACAATGTCGCCGCGCCCGCGTTGTGGGGCGAGGACGAGTTCCTCGACGAGGACATCATCGTGGTGGGCGACTCGGTCGAGGGCAAGCAGGTCGCCATCGACCTCGCTGCCTCGATCACCGGTCGGCCCGGGGTCGACGGCGGCAAGCTCCGTCTCGCCCGGGTGCTCGAGCCCTTCACCGCCGTGCTGATCTCGATCAACCGGAAGTACAAGACCCACTCCGGCATCCGCGTGACCGGCCTGGAGAACCTCGCCGAGCACTGAGGTTCAGCGGGCCTCGGCCACCAGCCGGTCGATGACCTTCTGGGCTTCGGGACCGGGGGTCCACACCGAGTTGCTCCGTTGGTCCGTGACGAACCGCCCGGCGGCGCAGTCGGAGGGCGTGACGACCAGGTCGCCCCACGCGGTGCGTCCCACGATGACCGGGAACGGCGGCGCTGATGCGCAGTCCACGACGCCAGCGCTCTCCTGGGTGTGGGTGGCCATGTCGTCGCGCAGGACAGCGACGTCGGGGGCGGTGACCTCGGCTTGTCGCCAAGCCATCCCGTCCGACGACTGGATGCACAGCACGGCGACCGACAGGTCCGCGGCAGTCCCGATCATCGGCGCTTCGATGAATCCGGAGCCACAGTCGGGCTCGACCGATCCCGTCGACGCGGGTGCCGACAGCAGGCTGCGCTGCTCGCGCAGCAGGTCGACGAACCGCTGCAGTGGCACGTCCGCCCCCTGCCGCTCGACGCCGTCGACGACGATCGGGCGGCAGCCGTAGAGCTCGCCGGACGCGATGATCTGCTTGCCGTCGGGGTAGGTGAAGGCGAGCTGGTAGCCCGGGCCGAGCTCCATCGTGCAGGCCGCATCCGACGGCAGGTCGGGGAGGTCGTTGACGCTGGCGGCGACCTCGTCGACCATCGTGGTCAACGCATCGAACGGAATGTCGATCGGGTTGCCCTTGCCCTGGCACAGCCGCACTGAGGTGGCGCCGTCGGGGACGTGATCCGGGCCGACCTGGGTCTGTGCGTCCACCGGCTCCTTCGGACAGGGCGCCGCCGTGAGGGGATCGACGGACGGACGGTTGGTCGCGACCCTGACGTCGTTGTCGCCGTTGCGCTGGACGACGATCCCGGCGCCGACGGACGCGATGACGACAGCCGCGGCGCCTCCGACCGCCAGCAATCTCGTACGCCGGGCACGGCGAGCCTGCGATCGAGCGCGGTCGGGCCGCTCCGGCACTCGTGGAGGCTCGGGTACGGCGTCCGCGAGACCCTCGCGCAGCCACTGGTCGTCACTCATGGTCGGTGTCCTCTCGTCGCAGGTGGGGAGAGGAGCGCAGGGCCTTCAACGCGCGGGACGCCTGGCTCTTGACGGTGCCGACGCCGACCCCGAGCAGATCGGCGGTCTGCTGCTCGGTGAGGTCCTCGAAATAGCGCAGCACCACGACCGCCCGCTGCCCGCGCGGCAGCCCGGACAACGCCTCGACGAGGTCGCGACGTTCGTCGCTGTCGACCGCACCGACCGCCTGTTCGGGCAGGTCGGCGCTGGGCCGCTCGCCGCGCCACCTTCGCCGCCACCAGGCGGCGTACGTCGTGAACATGACCCGGCGCACGTAGGCCTCGAAGCCGTCGATCCCGACCCGGTCGAAGGCGCGCCACGACTTCGCGAGCGCGGTCTGCACCAGGTCCTCGGCCAGGTGGTGGTCGGTGGTCAGCAGCCAGGCCGAGCGCCACAGCGCGTCCCCGCGTGCGGCGACGAAGGCGTCGAAACCGCCGTCCGTGTCCGCCGTGCGCAGGTCTGCGCGCGTGAGTCGATCCGCCACACCGTCCACCCTTCAGCACCCCTCTCACTCCGTCAAAGCGGTTGGGGCACGGGTTTGGTTGTCAGCCGTTCCTCAGGTGGCGAGACCTTCCACGACCTCGGCGCCGGGCAGTTGCACCAGCAGGGAGCCGGGCACCAGCAGTTTGGAGCGGCGCAGACCGGATCCGATCACCGTCACGTCGATGTCCGCGACCCGCGCATCGACCAGCAGGCGCCACCCGGCGGGCAGGCCCACCGGCGTGATCCCGCCGTACTCCATGCCCGACTCGGCGACCGCCCGCTCCAGCGGCATGAAGGACAACTTGCGCACGTCCAGCAGTCGTTTCACCGTGTGGTTGACGTCGGCGCGGGTGTCGGCGCGGACCAGGCAGGCGGCGATCCGCTCCGCGCCCTCACGCTTGCCGGCGATCAGGACGCAGTTGGCTCCGGCCTCCATCGGTACGTCGTACGCCTCGCTCATCGCCGCGGTGTCGGCGAGGTCGGGATCGATCTCGACCACGGCGACTCCCTCGGCCAACGGCCACGCCGCCAGCGCATGGGCGACGGGCGGCGCGACGAGGTCGGGATGGTCGAGGGCGGGGAGGGAGACGAGCCCGGGGAGCTGGGGGAGTGCTACTGCCATCCCTGCATTGTGTCGGAACGGTAGTCGTCGGCGTGCCGGCGTCCCCGCGCGATGGAGGCGATGATCCCGAACGCCCCACCGACCAGCCACGGCAACGGCAGGATCCACCGGGCGTCCTCCAACTGCACGGTGTCGCTGGACAGCAGTGCCCACACGACGACCAGGCCGATGAAGGCAACGCCCATGACCAGGTGCCCGGTGTTGACCGGGTGCCATCCGGTACGCCGGGGGGCAGGGGTCTCGGGCGTGCTCGGTGGGGGCGGCGCGACGTCGGCTGCAGCGTCGAAACTGCCGGCCTCGAAGACGTTGGTGTCGTTGGTGTCGTTGGTGTCGTTGGTGTCAGGGTCGTTCGGGCCGGTGCCGAAGGAGTTCTCGTCGCTCATGCTGCGCTCCTGAATTCGATCTGGCCGAGGTCGAGGTCGGCCTCGATGGAGAGGGTCGGCGCGCCGTCGACGTACCCGTTGTTGGCGCGGAGGTCGTCGCTGCTGTTCCTTCCGAACATCCGCACGTCGCCGACGTCGATGGTCGAGCGAGCCACCACGTTGAGGCCCTCCTTGGGGACGATGACCTCGATGTGGCCGACGCCGAGCTCGAGGTGGACCGCGCGCCCGTCGAGGGCCTGCAGGTCGCGGATGTCGCGCAGGTCGATGACGATCTCGCCGACACCGAGGTTGTAGGAACCCTCGAGGTCACTGGCCTGCTGGAGGTAGGGCCGGGTCGATCCGGCGCTGAGGTCGAGGTGGTCGACAGTGGAGAACGCCGCCGTGGAGACCGCAGCGATCAGGCCGATGAAGATCAGTCCACCGGCCCGGCCGTAGAACGCGCCGACCAGCAGCAGCACACCGCAGATCCCCAGCACTGTCGCGGGGTACGCCGACGGGACGACGTCGACGCCCGCGAGCTGGACGGTCGCGAGGATGCCGATCCCGAGCAGGGACAGCGCGAATCCGAGCGGGAAGAGCAGAGGTCCGCGGCGACGCGGCTCGGGCCGCCACACGTAGGGCTGGGGCGGGTTCGGCGGCTGCCAGTCGGGTTGCTGCCAGTCGGGTTGCTGCCACCCGGTCTGCTGCCACCCGGTCTGCTGCCAGGGGGGTGCGGCGGGACCGGTCGGCGCAGCGGGCGGAGCGGGCGGTTGGGGGGCGTTGGGTGCGCCGCCCTGCTGTTGCATCCACGGGTGCGGGGGCCCACCCGGCTTGATCGCGTTCTTGCCCGCGAACACCACGATCAGGATGCCGCCGATCAGGAGCAGCGGCCACGGGAAGTCCGGGCCGCCGACGGTGTCGCCCACCACCGATGCGATCGCGACGATCCCGCCGACGATCAAGATGGCCGTGCGCACGCTGGAGTCCACGCGGATCACGGTGTCCTCGGTGTGCTCCTCCGGGACGAACAGCCAGCACACGCCGTAGAGGATCAACCCGCTGCCGCCGAAGAACGTCAGGATGACGAACCCGATCCGTACGAGCAGGGGGTCGATGTCGAGGTGGCGGGCGATGCCCGCGGCCACGCCGGCGACCTTGCGGTCATCCCGGCTGCGGCGAAGGGCGGCCAGGTCGCGGACCTCGTCACGGGTCACGCGGGGACCGTGGCTGTCCGGGCCGGGCTGTCCGGGCGGGCCCGCTGGGCCGGGTTGTCCCGGCTGACCGGGGTGTCCGGTGTCGGTGGTGTCGTTCATCGCGGGGTCCCCGCGGACTTGTTCGGAGGAGCGCAGCGGGGGAGAAGAAGTTCGTGGGGTGCCATGTGGTCCAGACTGGTCGCTCTTGCCTCCCGAAACCATCGGGGACTGCCCTGATCCTGCCGCACGCCCCAGGGCCGGGCCTCAGGGTCGGCTCAGGGTTCATCCCCGTACGCGCGGGCGCCGCACTGTGTGACGATTGATCACACGATGACCAACGCCCCGCCCCTGCCTCCGTCTCCTGCCCCGGCTGCGCCGCCCCGCGACGTACGCCGCGCCTGGCGCGACCTGCGGGAGCCGATGATCGGCGGCGTGGCGGCCGGGCTCGCCGCCCATCTCGGCGTCTCGGTGCTGATCGTGCGGGCAGCGTTCGTCGTGTCGACGATCCTGGGTGGCATCGGTGTCCTGACCTACGCCGCGCTGTGGGCATTGCTCCCCGCGGGCCCGCCGCCCGAGTGGATCGCCCCCGGTCTCGCCAGCGCGAGTCGTGACGGCCGACGACCTCGCAAGGCACGCCGGCTCAGTGACATCGGCCCGGTGCTCACCCTCGCGGTCCTGGGCATCGGCGTCCTCCTGACTGCTGAGGCCCTGCTCGGCACCGGCTGGTGGGTGTGGCCGCTGAGCATCGCCGTCGTCGGCGTCGCCCTGTTGTGGCGCCAGGCCGACGAGGCACAGCGCGAGCGCTGGCTGGACGCGACCGGACGGGTCGACCCGGTGCGCGTCTTCGTCGGTGACGGCGGATGGGCGGCCTGGGCGCGGATTGCCGCGGGCGGCGTTCTCGTGGTGCTGGCCATCGTTCTGTTCACCCTGCGGGGCGGTTCGCTCGCGCTCGCCGGTGACACCCTGATCGCCGTCGTCCTGGCCGTCGGCGGTCTGATGATCGTGCTCGGCCCCCTCGTCTACCGGCTGCTGACCGAGCTCAGCGACGAGCGTGCCGAGCGCGTGCGGACCCAGGAGCGCGCCGACGTGGCCGCCCACCTCCACGACTCCGTGCTGCAGACTCTCGCCCTGATCCAGAAGAACCCAGCCGATGCAGCGCGTCTGGCCCGCGCCCAGGAACGCGACCTGCGGGCCTGGCTCTATGCCGGCGAGTCGATGGACGAGGCCACCGTCGCCAGTGCGTTGCGGGCGGCGGCAGCCGAGATCGAGGACGGGTACGGCGTGACGGTGGACGTGGTCGCGGTCGGTGACTGCGACCATGACGAGTTGACCCGCCTGATCGTCCAGGCAGCGCGCGAGGCGACCACGAATGCCGCCAAGCACGCCGGCGTCGCCCGCATCGACGTCTATGCCGAGATCACGCCCGCGAGCATCGACGTCTTCGTCCGCGATCGCGGCGTCGGCTTCGATCCCGACGCCACCCCGGAGGACCGGCTCGGCGTGCGACGCAGCATCATCGACCGCATGGAACGCCACGGCGGTCGGGCCGAGGTCCGGTCCGCACCGGGCGACGGCACCGAGATCCGCCTGCATCTCGACCACACCGACGACGGCAAGGAGAGCCATGAGTGAGCCCGTGCGCGTGGTGGTCGTCGACGACCACGCCATGTTCCGTCGAGGCGTCAGCGCCGAGCTCGCCGCCACCGGCGCGGGCCGCGTCGAGGTGGTGGCCGAGGCTGCCGACGTCGACGAGGCGGTCGCTGCCGTCCAGGGACACCGGCCGGACGTCGTCCTGCTCGACGTGCACCTGCCCGGAGGTGGCGGCGTCGAGGTGATCCGGCGGGTCAAGGCGGGCGACGTCCGCTTCCTCGCGCTCTCGGTCTCCGACGCCGCCGAGGACGTGATCGGCACCGTGCGCGGTGGCGCGCGCGGCTATGTCACCAAGACCATCACCGGCCCCGAGCTCGTCGATGCGATCACCCGGGTCGCCGAAGGTGACGCCGTCTTCTCCCCACGGTTGGCGGGATTCGTTCTCGACGCCTTCGCCGGCGCCGGGCTCTCCGCCGACCTGGCCAGCGTCGACGAGGACCTCGACCGGCTCACCGAGCGGGAGCGGGAGGTGATGCGGCTGATCGCGCGCGGCTACTCCTACAAGGAGGTCGCCAAGGAGCTCTTCATCTCGATCAAGACCGTCGAGACCCACATGTCGTCGGTGCTGCGCAAACTGCAGCTGTCCTCGCGCCACGAGCTGACCCGGTGGGCCTCGGACCGGCGCCTGCTGTGAAGACTCTGGCCGGCCTGCTCGGCTCTGCCGTGCTGCTCGCCGCCTGCTCCGGAGGCGGTACGCCGAACGCTGCGCCCGCGACGACACCAGCTCCTGTCGCGTCGTCGTCGTCCTCGACGACCGCCAGTGCCGCGCCGACACCCAGGGCGTCCACGAGCCCGATCACGCCGACCGCTCCGGCGTACTCGAACTGGCAGCTCGGGGTGCACTTCCTGCCTCGCACCGCTGGTGGGTACGGCGAGATCCGCCCGACGCCGAAGGCATTGCGGGTGCGGCGCTTCGCCACGACCGACCTGCTGCCTCCGCCGAGCGATGGCCGGTTCCATGCGACGATCGGGCCGGTGACCGACGCGATCCGCGAGCGGATGGGCGCGACCTGGTCGCCCACCTGTCCGGTGGCGTTGTCCGACCTCGCCTACCTGAACCTCACCTTCCGCGGGTTCGACGGTCTCGCCCACACCGGGGAGCTGGTGGTGGCGGCCAAGGAGGCCGAGGGCATCGTGTCGGTCTTCAAGGCCCTCTTCGCCGCGAACTACCCGATCGAGGAGATGCGGCTGCCGACCACGGCCGACCTCGATGCCGAGCCGACCGGTGACGGCAACAACACGTCGGCGACCGTGTGCCGGGCGGCCACCGCCGCCACGAGCTGGTCGGCCCACGCCTACGGGCTGGCGATCGATGTCAACCCGTTCCTCAACCCCTACAAGAAGGGCGACCTGGTGCTGCCGGAGCGGGCCTCGGCGTACCTCGACCGCACCCGGACCCAACCCGGCATCATCCATCCGGGCGACGTGGTGGTGCGCGAGTTCGCACGGATCGGCTGGTCGTGGGGCGGCGCGTGGAACTCGCTGAAGGACTACCAGCACTTCACGGCGACGGGTCGCTGAGAGCCCCTTCCCGGCTGGATAGGGTGCGGCCATGGAAACCCTGCGCCTCATCCTCCTGGTCCTGCACATCCTGGGCTTCTCGGCCCTGATCGGCGGGCTCCTCGCGCAGGCCGGGCCGGGGGACAAGAAGGTCACCGGCGTCATGCGGGACGGCATCGGTACGGCGTTCCTCGCCGGCCTGCTGCTCGTCGGTGTCCTCGAGGGGGGCGACGGCACGGTCAACCACGCCAAGGTCGCGGTCAAGCTCGTCATCGGCCTGATCCTGCTGGTGCTGGTCATGGTCAACATGCGCAAGGCCAAGATCCCCAACGGACTGTGGGCGGGGCTGCTCGCGCTGGCGATCATCGAGGTCCTCATCGCCGTGATGTGGTCGCCGGTCCACAAGTGACCTGACCGGCGCTCGTCGCCGTCGGAGCCGCGGCATAGGCTGGTCGGAGCATGATCGAGCCAACGACGACGACCCCACCGACGGCCCCACCGACGACCCCCCCGACGACCCCTGCGACGACCCCGGCCCTCACCCGGGAGGCCCTCCTCGAAGGCCTCAACGAACCCCAGCGCGAGGCCGTGCAGCACGAGGGATCCCCGCTGCTGGTGGTTGCCGGCGCCGGCTCTGGCAAGACCCGGGTGCTGACCCGTCGGATCGCCTGGACCATCGCGGTCCGCAAGCAGCACCCCGGCTCGATCCTCGCGATCACCTTCACCAACAAGGCCGCCGCGGAGATGAAGGAGCGCGTGGCCGAGCTGGTCGGCAACCGCGCCCGGATCATGTGGGTGAGCACCTTCCACTCGGCCTGCGTGCGGATCCTGCGCAAGGAGGTCGAGCACCTCGGCTACGAACGGCTCAAGTCGAACTTCTCGATCTACGACACCGCCGACCAGAAGCGCCTGATCCAGCTGGTCTGCAGCGACCTCGACCTCGACCCGCGCAAGTTCCAGCCCGGCCCGGTGCTGCACTGGATCAGCAACCAGAAGAACGAGCTGCGCGAGCCCGACGAGGTGGCCAAGGAGGCCCGCAACTCGGTCGACGAGGCCTACGCGTCGGCGTACAGGTCCTATCAGCGGCGGCTGCGCGAGGCCAACGCGATGGACTTCGACGACCTGATCATGGAGACGGTCCGGCTGTTCCAGTTGCGACCGGAGGTGCGCGAGACCTACCGCCGCCGGTTCCGTCACATCCTTGTCGACGAATACCAGGACACGAACCACGCGCAGTACGCCTTCATCCAGCAGCTGTGCGGGCAGTCGTTGGAGGAGCGCGACGAGTCGACCCTCGACGGTCTGCCCGCCGATCGGGTGCCGCCGGCGGAGCTGATGGTCGTCGGCGACGCCGACCAGTCGATCTATGCGTTCCGCGGCGCCGACATCCGCAACATCATGGACTTCGAGCAGGACTTCCCGGATGCGCGGACCGTCCTGCTGGAGCAGAACTACCGCTCCACCCAGACCATCCTGTCGGCCGCCAACGCCGTCATCGAGCGCAATGAGAGCCGCAAGCCCAAACGCCTGTGGTCCGACTCGGGCTCCGGCGAGAAGATCGTCGGGTACGTCGCCGACGACGAGCACGACGAGGCCCGCTTCGTTTCCGGGGAGATCGACAAGCTCACCGATGCCGGGCTGCGACCGGCCGACGTGGCGGTGTTCTATCGCACCAATGCGCAGTCGCGGGTGTTCGAGGAGATCTTCGTCCGCACCGGCCAGCCCTACAAGGTCGTCGGCGGGACCCGGTTCTATGACCGCAAGGAGATCCGCGACGCGCTCGCCTACCTGCGGGTGCTGGTCAATCCCGACGACCAGGTGTCCCTGCGCCGCATCGTCAACACGCCGCGACGGGGGATCGGGCAGCGTGCAGAGGCGGCGATCGGGGCGTTCGCCGAACGCGAGCGGATCACCTACTGGGAGGCGCTGCAGCGCGCCGACGAGGCGCCGGGCCTGGCCACCCGCAGCCAGACCAGCATCGAGGCGTTCGTCGCGATGCTCGCGGAGCTGCAGCAGATGGTCGAGGCGCGCGAGCGTCCCGACGTGATCCTGGAGAACGTGCTGCTCCGCTCGGGCTACCTCGCCAGCCTCGAGAACTCCGACGACATGCAGGACGAGACCCGGGTCGAATACCTCGCCGAGCTCGTCGCCGTCGCCCGCGAGTTCGCCGACGACCCCGTCGCAGGACCTTCCGCCGACCCCGCAGATGTCGACGCCGGGATCCTCGAGCCCGGCCTCGGAGACTTCCTCGAGCGGGTCGCGCTCGTCGCCGACGCCGACCAGATCCCCGACGCGCCTGACGACGACCCCGACGCCCCGGAGGACCAGGGCGTCGTCACGCTGATGACCCTGCACACCGCCAAGGGCCTGGAGTTCCCCGTCGTCTTCCTCACCGGCCTCGAGGACGGCGTCTTCCCGCACTCCCGCTCGCTCGGCGACCGACCCGAGCTCGAGGAGGAGCGCCGCCTCGCGTATGTCGGCATCACCCGCGCCCGCCAGCGGCTCTACGTCTCCCGCGCGGTCGTCCGCTCCGCCTGGGGCGCCCCCGCCCACAACCCCGGATCCCGCTTCCTCAACGAGTTGCCGATCGACCTCGTCGACTGGCGGCGTACGGAGGCCGACCAGACCCGCTGGACCCGCCCCGCCCACTCATCCGGCAGTCGGTACGACGACAGCGGGTCGGCGTACGGCTCCTCGGGATCAGGCGGCTCCTACCGGGGAGGCATGGGCGCGCCGACCGCCGCCGGCCGCCGCAACTTCAGCTCCGCGGCCGCTCGCGCGGATGCCGCGGCGAAGGCCAAGCCGTCCCGTCCGATCCCGGTGCTCGCGCCCGGCGACAAGGTCACCCACGACTCGTTCGGGCTCGGGACCGTGGTCTCCGTCGACGGGGCCGCGGAGAAGTCGGTCGCCTCGATCGACTTCGGCTCGGACGGCGTCAAGCGCCTCCTGCTCCGCTACGCCCCCGTCGAAAAGCTCTGACCCTGGTCGGCGGCAGTGCGAGTTTTCTCTGCGAGCCGACCGTCTTGCCGCCAAGCAAGGCCTGGTTCCATGCAGATCAACTGCGCGCGCGGCAGCGCGGCGCGACGAAGGAGCGACGAGCTCGCGCCATGCCTACGGCGTGACGGAGTGCTGCTGGAAGGCGGCGAAGGGGTCGACCGGGTCGCCGCCGCCGGGGCGGACCTCGACGTGCAGGTGCGGGCCGGTGACGTGGCCGGTGCCGCCGACGTAGCCGATCAGCTCGCCCGCGCGGACCTTGTCGCCGGTCGAGACCTTGAAGGCGCTCTGGTGGCAGAACCACAGCTCGGTGCCGTCGTCGAGGGTGACCACGGTCTTGTTGCCGTAGGCGCCGTCGTAGCTGGCGGAGGTCACCACGCCGTTGGCGATCGCCATGATCGGCGTACCGGTGGGAGCGGCGAAGTCGAGGCCGGTGTGGTAGTTCGACCACAGGCCGTACTCGCCGAAGCGGGCCGTCAGACGGTAGCCGCCGGAGGAGATCGGCAGCACCCAGGCGTTGAGCGCGATCTTGGCGGACTCCTTGGTGGCCTTCGCCGCCAGCGTCGTCATCGCGCTGGTGCGCTCGGCAGCGGACTTCTCCGCCGCGGCGACCAGGTCTGCACCCGCCGCCTGGGACAGCGCATCGCGGTCGGAGTCGCGGCTGATGGTCGCCGCGCGGGCACCGACGACGGCGTCGCCGAAGGAGCCGGTCATCGCGTTGGGGGAGTTGAGGCGGTCGCCGGCAGCTGCGGCGAGCTGCGGGTTGGCCGACGTCATCACGCCGCCGACCGCGACCGCGATCGTGGCGACGCCTGCCGCGACGGGCAGCGTCGGCAGGCCGCGGAAGAGCGGGCCGCGGGTGCCCGCGTGGCGAACGGCGCGGCGCTTGCCGGAGGCCTGGATCGCGCGCAACTGGGTCGAGGAGTCACTCATCGGGTCCGCGAGCGGGATGTCACGCAGAGCGGGGAGCTCGACGGTGGGCGTGCGCTCGAACGGGCGGGCGGCGTACGGGTTCGGGAGAGCGGGGGAGACCTGCTCGATCACCGGGGACACGACGACAGGGGTTTCAACGGCGGCGATGGTGGGTACTACCACGTCAGACGTCACGGCAACGCGCTTGCCGACGTACGTCGACGGCTTCTCCGCCTGAGGCTGGCGGGCGACCCGCTTGCCGACGTAGGTGGAACCCGCGGTTGGGGTGGAGTCGCCGGCGGACGTTCGCGGCGCGGTGCTGTCCGCGCGGTGGTTACCCATCGACTGCTGACTCCTTGTGGGACGTTCGTGCAGGCGTGATCCATTCCGTGTTCCACGCCGGGGAACGTCCCGAACACGCTCCGGCTGGGATGGCCGTCTGGTGACGGCCGAATGAATCGTGCGTGCCGACGATAGCCGATGCCGACATCCGCTCCGAAATCGTAGGTACGGCCTGTGGACAGCGCAGCCGAATGCCGAAATGCGTGACGCCTGTCACGTCGGGGCTGCTCAGGGGCCTCCGGGCTCGTCCTACTCGTGGGTCACGACTAGTGTGCCGGGGGGTGTGCCGCTGTGCGCACCGACCCTCTACCCAGACGTGAGGACGTATCAGTGGACCTGATGGAGTACCAAGCGAAGGAGCTCTTCGCTAAGCACGGTGTGGCCACGACCCTCGGCACGGTCGTCGAGACCGCCGAAGAGGCGAAGGCAGCCGCGGAGCAGATCGGCGGCGTGACCGTCATCAAGGCGCAGGTCAAGGCCGGTGGCCGTGGCAAGGCCGGTGGCGTGAAGATCGCGAAGACGCCCGACGAGGCCTTCCAGTACGCGACCGACATCTTGAACCTGACGATCAAGGATCTTCCGGTCAACCGGGTCCTGGTCACCCCGGCCACCCCGCCGGAGGAGGAGTACTACTTCTCCTTCCTGCTGGACCGGTCGAACCGGCAGTACCTCTGCATCGCGTCCGTCGAGGGTGGTGTGGAGATCGAGGAGGTCGCCAAGACCAACCCCGACGCCGTCAAGAAGATCGCCATCGACCCCGGCCAGGGCGTCGACGCGGCGAAGGCGCGCGAGATCGCGACCGAGGCCGGCTTCCCGGAGGCCGTCTTCGAGCAGGCCGTGAAGATGATCGAGGACCTCTACAAGGTCTTCGTCGAGGAGGACGCCACGCTGGTGGAGGTCAACCCGCTCGCGCGGCTGGCCGGCGACAAGCTCGAGGCCCTCGACGGCAAGGTCTCGCTCGACGAGAACGCCTCCGAGGTGCGTCACCCCGACCACGAGGCGTTCGAGATCCGCGAGGAGGCCGACCCGCTCGAGGCGAAGGCCAAGGACTTCGGTCTCAACTACGTCAAGCTCGACGGTTCCGTCGGCATCTGCGGCAACGGTGCGGGTCTCGTCATGAGCACCCTCGACGTCGTCGCCTACGCCGGTGAGAACCACGGTGGCGTCAAGCCCGCGAACTTCCTCGACATCGGTGGTGGCGCCAACGCCCAGGTGATGGCCAACTCCCTCGACGTGATCCTCAACGACCCCCAGGTCAAGAGCGTGTTCGTCAACGTCTTCGGTGGCATCACCGCGTGTGACGAGGTCGCCAACGGCATCAAGGGCGCGCTCGAGATCCTGGGCGACAAGGCCACCAAGCCGATCGTCGTTCGTCTCGACGGCAACAACGTCGACGCCGGTCGCGCGATCCTCAACGACTTCAATCACCCGCTGGTGACCCAGGTCGACACCATGGACGGTGCGGCCGACAAGGCCGCCGAGCTGGCCAACGCCTGAGGCCGGGGGAGTAGAACAATGAGCATTTACCTCAACAAGGACAGCAAGATCATCGTCCAGGGCATCACGGGCGGCATGGGTGCCAAGCACACCGCCCTCATGCTCGACTCGGGCGCGACGATCGTCGGTGGCGTCAACGCGCGCAAGGCCGGCACGACCGTCACCCACAAGGACGCCAACGGCGCCGACGTCGAGCTGCCGGTCTTCGGCACCGTCGAGGAGGCCATGAAGGAGACCGGCGCCAACGTGTCGGTCCTCTTCGTCCCGCCGGCCTTCACCAAGGCCGCCGCGATCGAGGCCATCGACGCCGAGATGCCGCTGATCGTCGTCATCACCGAGGGCGTT
>JASLDK010000394.1 GCA_030145945.1 Nocardioides sp. | reverse complement strand
CCGAGGCCGCGGGACAACTTGGCATCGCGACGGATGACGTCGCGGCCTTTACCGAGATCATGATCGAACTCGGCGAGACGACCGACCTTAGTGCCGACGCCGCGGCTACGTCGATCGCCCAACTTATGAACGTCATGCAATCGGCTCCCGGCGTAGTAGACGAGATCGGGAACACGCGCTTCGATCTCCGCAACAAGGGAGAGTCGACAGAGTCTCAGATTCTCGCGATGGCCCAGCGGCTCTCTGGCGCGGGAAGGCTCATTGGGGCATCTGAACCCGATGTCCTTGCTCTGGCTGCGTCCATGGCGAACCTTGGCATCGAGGCCGAGCTCGGGGGCGGAGCGATGTCACGGACCATCGCGAAGATCGAGGTGGCAGTGAAGTCGGGCGGCGACAAGCTCGCGGGCTTCGCCAAGGTCTCCGGCATGTCAGCCGAGGACTTTTCTCAGAAATGGGCGTCTTCTCCCGTCGAGGCCATCGACGCCTTCCTGCAAGGCCTTGGCCAGATCCGCGAGTCCGGCGGCGACGTCATTGGCACCTTGGCCGACCTCAAACTCAAGGGCACTCAGGATCGCGATGTGTTGCTGCGCCTTGCTGGCTCGGGAGACTCCCTTTCCAAGAGCCTCGACCAGTCGGCGAAGGCGTGGAAGGCAAACTCGGCGCTGACCGAGGAGTACCGCAAGCGCGCCGAGACGACGGCGGCCGAGTCCCAGGTTGCATGGAACCGAATCAAGGATGCGGGCATCGAAGCAGGCTCCGCAATGCTCCCGGTCGTCAGCACTGTCGCGTCGGCGGTCGGCGGGATGGCATCTGCCTTCGGTTCGCTTCCCGGCCCTGTTCACGCCGCGACATCTGGACTTCTCGGTATCACCGCTGTGCTCGGTGGCGGACTGTGGTTCACCTCAAAGACAATCAACGGGATCGCCAGCACGAGGCAGGCTCTCGCCGACCTAGGCATCGAGGCGGGTCGCGCCAAGGGCTTACTTAGTGGAGTAGCCGCCGCTGGCGCTGGCCTGGCGACCGTGGCAGTGAGCGCCACTGCGCTCCAGACCGCCTTCGAGGGATTGTTCAACCTCCGCCTCAACGGCGGCACGATGACACGTGACCTTGAGGCGCTGAGCAACGGAACGGTCACGAAGAACCTTGAGGGTCTATACCACACGTTCCAGGACATCGACGACCTGTGGATGGCCAAGGCCAACCCCATTGGCTGGATCTCAAGCTGGGATCCCACTGGTGCCGAGGCTGCCGAGAAGAACATCAAGGACATCGACGCTGCGCTCGCCGGCCTTGTCGAAGGCGGCAACGCAGAGACCGCGGCCAAGGCGTGGGCGGAACTGCAGAAGGTCGGCAGGGACGCGGGCAAGTCGACCAAAGATCTGATCGATCTGTTCCCCGAATATGGCACCGCCTTAGCCAATGCCTCGGCCGTCGAGGACAAGGCCGCCAAGTCTTCTCGCGACCTCGGAGACGCCAGTAAGGGCACGGCGAACGCGCTCCAGTTGTCGGGCGAAGAACTAAAGGCGATCCAGGACGCGAGCAATAAGACGGCCGCGACCTTCATTGGCCTGGGCGCGTCGCTGAACAACTCGAAGGTCTCGCTCGGGGACTGGATCGGCGAGTTGGAGAAGCAGTCCAAGGCGTTGCGCGACTTCGCGAACAACGCTCGCGAGGCCGCAAAGAAGGGCCTCGACGAGGGGCTGCTCCAGTCGCTGGAGGACGCGGGTGTCGAAGGTGCGCTGAGGCTCGGCCAATTGGCCGACGCGTCCGAGTCGGAGATCAAGCGTGCAAACAAGGCGTGGCGCCAGGGCGATCGGGCCACAGCCGAATACAGCGCGACCATCGAGGACATCGCGCTCGGATTGGCGTCACTCCCGCCGCGGGTGGCGACCGAGATCAAGACCAACGCGCCGCAGACCTTGGAGGACGTCGCGGCCCTGGGTGAGCAGTACAACCTCACGCCGAAGCAGATCAGGACCGTGCTGTCGCTCTTCGGGTTCGAGGCGACGGTGGCCGATGTGAAGGCAGCGGGTGCCGCGCTCGACGATCTGGACGGGTCGTCGGCAGATCCCCGTATTGGCGCGTCGACCTCCGGCTTCGATAGTGGCAAGAAGAAGGTCGACAAGGCGCTGGCTCAGCTCTCGAAGGACCGCGCAGAGCCGACGATCAACCTGCTCGATGGGCCTTTCCAGGCAGCCCGCGACAAGGTTGCTGGCCAGCTCTCTGACCTCACCCGGCCACGCACGGTCACGGTGACTGCGCAGGCGGATGTGGCGGGTGCGTGGTCGAAGTTGAAGTCGTTCTTCGCGGCTGCGAACGCCGGCCCGAAGATTCAGGGCCCGGTGAAGCCGAAGGAGAAGGCAGCCGGCGGTTTGATCACCGGCCCTGGTGGCCCGACTGATGACGTGATTCCCGCGTTGCTGTCGAACCGCGAGTACGTGATTCCTGCGTCTGCGGTGTCGAAGTACGGCGTCGGGTTCTTCGATGCGATCCGTGCTGAGCGCCTGGCGACGGGTGGCCAGCCGGGCAAGCCGAAGAAGCACGGTTCGTTCCAGTACCTCGACGTCGCGAACAGCCCGGTCTCGTCGCTGGTCAAGCAGCTCGACTTCGACCACCTCGGCCGGTCGATCAAGCAGTTGACGAGGTCGTTCGAGGAGTCGAAGAAGACCCTCGAGGATGAGTTGTCGGCGCGGAAGTCGGTGGCGGAGTCACTGGCGTCGTCGATCACGGGGAAGTTCACCTCGGACCTGTTCGGCAACACCGACATCTGGTCCAAGGGCGGGTCGCTGTCGGATGCAATCTCCATGTTGCAGGGCGACATCGCGGGCGCGAAGGCGTTCAGCGCGAACACCGACCTGCTGCGGTCCAAGGGCCTGACCGGCAGCGCGCTGGATGCGCTGTTGCAGCAGGCGGACCCGGCGACTGTTGCGAACATCGCGGCGACGGCGACGGCAGCGGAGTTGGCGGACTACTCGCGGTACTTCGCTGAGCGGGTCGACGTGACGGCGGCTGCTGCTGCGACTGCGCAGGCGGCGGCTGGCTACACGGCGGAGATCGTGCGGATGCAGGCACAACTCGACCAGGTCAATGCGCACCTCGCGGCGCTGAACGGCATCCAGACCTCGATCAAGAACGACGGGCCGAAGAAGACCGGTCACGCCGTCTCGAAGGCGTCCAAGAAGGGCGCCTCTGCGGGCGCTCGGAATATCAGGAGGCATTGACATGTCCGAGGCGTCTCCGAGCCCTGTGGTGGCGATTCTGCTGGCTCGTCGTGCCGATCTGGTGGGCGGGTCGAACTCGATCGGCGTGCAGGAGGGTCGGGTGGCCGAACTGGCCGAGTCGCTGACTGCCGCGAAGGCGTGCCTGGACGGCTGCGTGGACGAGTTGGCGGAGATCGACCGGGCCGTGGCGATCCTGTCGCCCGATCCCGAGCCGACTCCCGAGCCTGATCGAGAGGTGACCCTGTGACCCAGCGTGCGCAACTCGGCTGGGGCGTCCTCGACTTCCTGCCGCTCGGCCCGACGGCTGAGGGCTGGAAGCGGGAGGCGATCGCGGACGGTACGACGTTCGGCAATCCCGAGGCGATCATCGA
>JASLDK010000323.1 GCA_030145945.1 Nocardioides sp. | reverse complement strand
GCCGAGGGGTCCGGGAACCGGGTCTCGATCCGCTTGGCCTTGGGGTTGGAGCCGGTGATCGGGATCCGGACGGAGGCCGAGCGGTTGCGCGAGGAGTAGACAAGCGAGATCGGCGCCTCGAACCCGGGCACGAGCCGGTGGTAGGAGTTGACCGTCGGGTTGGTGAAGGCCAGCAACGACGGCGCGTGCTTGAGCAGCCCGCCGATGTAGTAGCGCGCGATGTCCGAGAGCCCGCCGTAGCCGGTCTCGTCGTAGAAGAGGGGGACACCCTCGTTCCAGATCGACTGGTGCACGTGCATGCCCGAGCCGTTGTCGCCGAAGATCGGCTTGGGCATGAAGGTCGCTGTCTTGTTGTTGCGCCACGCGACGTTCTTGATGATGTACTTGAACTTCATCACGTCGTCGGCGGCCTTGAGCAGCTCGTCGAACTTGTAGTTGATCTCAGCCTGGCCGGCGGTGCCGACCTCGTGGTGGGCGCGCTCGACCTGCAGGCCGACCTTCTCCAGCTCGATGACCATCTCGTCGCGGAGCTCGCCGAAGTGGTCGTAGGGCGCCACCGGGAAGTAGCCGCCCTTGTACTTCACCTTGTAGCCGCGGTTGTTCTCCGTGGCGCCGCTGTTCCAGGCGCCGGCCTCGGAGTCGATGTGGTAGAAGCCCTCGTGCGCGTTCGTGTCGAAGCGCACCGAGTCGAAGACGTAGAACTCGGCCTCCGGCGCGAAATACGCCTTGTCGCCGATGCCGGTGCTGGCCATGTAGGCCATCGCCTTCTTCGCGATGTTGCGCGGGTCGCGGGAGTAGGCCTCACCCGTGATCGGGTCGTGGATGAAGAAGTTGACGACCAAGGTCTTCGCGACCCGGAAGGGGTCGAGGTACGCCGTGGTCGGGTCGGGGTAGAGCTGCATGTCCGACTCGTGGATCGCCTGGAATCCTCGGATCGAGGAGCCGTCGAACCCGAGGCCGTCGTCGAAGACGGACTGGTCGAAGGACGACACCGGCACGGTGAAGTGCTGCATCACGCCGGGCAGGTCGCAGAACCGTACGTCGACCATCTCGACGCCCTCGTCCTTGATGTACTTGAGCAGCTCTTCGCTGTTGTTGAACAATTCAGGTCTCCTCGGCTGTGGCGGTCGGGCCTGGCCCGGCGATGGGCCGGTAACCCTCCCCAGCAACCTATCGAATGGCGTGTTGCCGACGCTGCACCGCTTTGTTTCGTGCTTGTTAACAACCCGACCAGGGTCAGCGGATGAACAGCATCTCCTCGTACGTCGGCAGCGACCACAGGTCGTCTGCGACCACGGACTCGAGCGCGTCGGCCGCCTCGCGGACCTTCTGCATCGCGGGGATCACGACATCGCGCAGGTACGTCGCCTCCGCCAGCCCGCTGTGCTCATGGGCGCCCGCCTGGGCCGCGGCCAACGCGCCGACGCCGGCACGGAGGTCGGCGATGAGAGCCGACACCTCGAGCAGGTCCGCGTTGTCGGCCTCGACCCCCGCCGCCTTCAACGTCGCGACGTTGGAGGCGAGCTCGGTCTGGAACCGCACGGCAGCCGGGAGAATCGTCGTCTTCGCGATCTCCTCGGTCAGGTTGGCCTCGACGTTGATCGTCATGACGTACTGCTCGACACCGACCTCGAAGCGCGACTCGAGCTCGGCCTCGTTGAACACGCCATAGGTCGAGAACAGCTTCTTGGACTCAGCGGAGAGGTATTCCGGCAGCGCGTCGACCGTCGTCCGCAGGTTCTTCAGACCTCGCTGCTCGGCCTCGGCGTGCCACTCCTCGGAGTAGCCGTTGCCGTTGAAGATCACGTCGCCGTGCTGCTCGACGACGCTCGCGAGCACCGACTGGACGGCGTCGTTGAACTCCGTGCCACCGGCGACCGCGGCCTCGAGCTCGGTCGCGATGTGGTCGAGCGCCTCCGCCATGATCGTGTTGATCACGACCATCGGAGCGGCGACCGTCTGGTTGGAGCCCGCAGCGCGGAACTCGAACCGGTTGCCGGTGAACGCCATCGGCGAGGTGCGGTTGCGATCGCCCGCGTCCCTTGTCAGGTCGGGAAGGGTGTCTACCCCCACCGACAGCACACCCTTCTGCTTCGACGAGGTCGCACCGCCCTTGGCGATCTGCTCGAACACGTCCTGGAGCTGGTCGCCGAGGAAGATCGAGATGATGGCCGGGGGAGCCTCGTTGGCGCCGAGCCGGTGGTCGTTGCCGGCGCTGGCGATCGACAGTCGCAGGAGCCCGCCGTACAGGTGGACGGCACGGATCACTGCGGCGCAGAAGACGAGGAACTGTGCGTTGTCGTGCGGGTTGTCGCCCGGGTTGAGGAAGTTGCCCTGGAGCTCGTTGCCGAAGGAGAAGTTGACGTGCTTGCCGGATCCGTTGACGCCAGCGAAGGGCTTCTCGTGGAAGAGGCACTCGAACCCGTGCGTCTTCGCGATCGACTTGAACGTCGACATCAGCAGCTGCTGGTGGTCCGAGGCGAGGTTGGCGCGCTCGAAGACCGGTGCAATCTCGAACTGGCCGGGCGCAACCTCGTTGTGGCGGGTCTTCGCGGGCACGCCGAGCTTGAACAGCGCGCGCTCGGTGTCGTGCATGAAGCCCAGCACCCGCTCCGGGATCGCCCCGAAGTAGTGGTCGTCGAACTCCTGGCCCTTCGGTGGCTTCGCCCCGAACAGGGTCCGACCTGCCCCACGCAGGTCGGGCCGCG
Organism: Nocardioides sp.; assembly: GCA_030145945.1. Classification (GTDB taxonomy): domain Bacteria; phylum Actinomycetota; class Actinomycetes; order Propionibacteriales; family Nocardioidaceae; genus Nocardioides. The sequence goes on along the minus strand of JASLDK010000323.1, from coordinate 623 downwards.
CGTTGACGAAGGAGGAGTCGACCAGGAAGTACTCCTGCTCGGGTCCGCAGTAGGACACCACGTTGTCGATGGTCTTGTGGCCAAACAGCTCCAGCACCCGCGTGGCCTGCTCCGACATCGCGCGCTGCGAGCGCAGCAGCGGCGTCTTGTGGTCCAGCGCCTCACCGGTCATCGACACGAAGATCGTCGGGATGCACAAGGTGTTGCCGTTCGGGTTCTCCAGGATGTACGCCGGCGACTGGACGTCCCACCCCGTGTAGCCGCGCGCTTCGAAGGTCGCCCGGATCCCGCCGTTGGGGAACGAGCTGGCGTCCGGCTCGCCCTGCACCAGGGTCTTGCCGGAGAACTCCCAGACCGCCGTACCGTCGCCGACCGGCTCCATGAACGAGTCGTGCTTCTCGGCGGTCAGGCCGGTGAGGGGATAGAACACGTGGGCGTAGTGCGTGACGCCCTTCTCCATCGCCCAGTCCTTCATCGCGGAGGCGACGATGTCGGCGACGGCCGGGTCGAGCTTCTCGCCCTTCTGGATCGTCGCCGAGAGCGACCTGAAGACCGACTTCGGCAGCCGCTTCTGCATGACCGAGAGGGAGAAGACGTTCTCGCCGTACGACGCACCGGTCTTC
>JASLDK010000270.1 GCA_030145945.1 Nocardioides sp. | reverse complement strand
CGGGTCACGAAAGGCGAACGCGCCGTCGACGTACTCGTGAGGGGGTCGGGCGCCGCGTTCGAGGTAGTCCTCGGTGAGCTCGACGGCGGTGATCACGCCGGTACGGATAAGCGTGCCCTGCTCGAGGGCGGTCAGGTCGTGGAGTTCGGCCACGACCTGACCCTACTGTCGGTGGTTGAAGTGCGACGTGACGAGCCGCGAAACCTCAGGCCGCTGCCACCTCGGGAGCGAACTCGACGAGGGTGTTCAGGGCGGCGAGCAGCTTGGCGCGCACGTCGGGGTCGGTGGTCGGGTCGACGTCGATGGCCGACTGGGAGACGGTGACGTCCTCGACCACGATCGCGCCGGCGATCCCCGCGGAGCGGGCGGTGTCGCCGTGGGCCCACTTGCCGCCGTACGGCGTCGGGGTGGCGCCGATCACGCCGAACGGCTTGCCGACCATGGCGCCGGCGCCGTAGGGGCGCGAGATCCAGTCGATGGCGTTGTTGAGGACGGCGGGCATGGTGCCGTTGTACTCGGGGGTGACGGCGAGGACGCGGTCGGCGGAGGCGACGCGGTCGCGCAGGGCGGTGGCGGCCTCGGGAGCGGCGGCGCCGTCGAGGTCCTCGTTGTAGAACGGAACCTGGTCGAGACCGTCGACGATGTCCAACGTCACGCCGGCGGGGGCCTCGTCGCGCAGGATCTCGGCGAGCTTGCGGTTGAGGGAGTCGGCCCGGAGGGATCCGACGAGAACGGCGACGCGGGTGTTCGTGGTGTCAGTCATGAAGGACTAAACGGACCGCGGTCCGCTTTCATTCCGCTGTGCCGGAACTTTTTCTCGCCTACCCTGACCGGACCATGCCGAAGGACCTGCCTCTCCTCCTCCCGCTGCTCGCCGGGGAGCCGACCGTACGACGTGACGCTGCCCGCAACCGCGAGGCCCTGCTCGACGCAGCAGCCGAACTCGTGCGCCGCGACGGGATCGACGCCCTCACCATGGACGCCGTGGCGAGCAGGGCTGGAGTCGGCAAGGGAACGGTCTTCCGGCGGTTCGGATCGCGCGAAGGGCTGATGGCTTCGCTGCTCAACCACCGCGAGGAGGAATGGCAGGCCGGCGTGATCAGCGGTCCGCCGCCGCTGGGTCCGGGCGCTCCCCCGATGGACCGGCTGCTGGCGTTCGGCGCCTCCCGGATCCGTCTGCATCTGGACCAGAGTGCGCTGATCGATGCCGCAGGCCGGACCTGGGGCGAGAACTACGCCGTGATCGGGTTCGCCACGCTCCATGTGCGACTGCTGCTGCAGGAGCTCGGCGTCGAGGGCAACCTCGGCTATCTGGCGACCGCCCTGATCGCACCACTGAGCGTGCCGGTGCTGCGGCAGCAGATCCACCACGGAGGGATGACCGAGCAGCAGGTCCTTGCCGAGTGGACCGAGCTCGTGCGCCGCGTCGCCGTCCCTGACGTTGCGGGCCCTACGCCGAGTGGTGGCGCAACAAGCCGAACGTGAGGCTGTCGGCCAACGCCTCCCACGACGCCTCGATCACGTTGGCACCGACGCCGACAGTGATCCAGGAGGTGACGCCGTCGGTGGTCTCGATGAGCACCCGGGTGATCGCGTCGGTGCCGTGGCCCTGGTCGAGGATGCGGACCTTGAAGTCGATCAGCTCGAACTTCGCGATCTCGGGATAGGCCTGCTCGATGGCCGAGCGCAGCGCCTGGTCCAGCGCGTTGACCGGCCCGTTGCCCTCGCCGGTCACGACGAAGCGCACCCCTGACGCGGTCAGCTTCACGGTCGCCTCCGAAACCGCTTCCTCTCCCGGCTGTGCGTGGGTGAGGGTCTCGGTGATGACCCGCCAGCTCTCGACGTCGAAGTACGACGGCCGCTGGCCGTCCACCTCCTCGGCGAGCAGCAGCTCGAAGGAGGCGTCGGCGGCCTCGAAGGTGTAGCCGCGCGACTCCAGCTCCTTGACCCGGTTGGTCACCCGGGTGACCAGCTCGGGGTTGTCGGAGAGGTCGAAGCCGAGCTCCTTGCCCTTGAGCTCGATGGTCGCCCGCCCCGCCATGTCGGAGACCAGCAGCCGCATGTCGTTGCCGACGCCCGCCGGGTCCATGTGCTGGTAGAGGTCGGGGTCGACCTTGATCGCGCTGGCATGCAGACCCGCCTTGTGGGCGAAGGCCGACGCTCCGACGTAGGGCTGTCGTGCCGCCGGCGGCACGTTGGTGACCTCCGCGACCGCGTGTGCGATCCGGGTCGCCTCGGTGAGCAGCCCCGGCGGCAGGACCTGCTGGTCCAGCTTCAGCTCGAGGTTGGCGACGACATTGACGAGGTCGGCATTGCCGGTGCGCTCGCCGTACCCATTGATGCAGCCCTGCACGTGCGTCGCGCCCGCCTCGACGGCCGCGAGCGTGTTGGCGACGGCGAGACCCGTGTCGTTGTGGCAGTGGATGCCGACCCGCACCTGGGTCGTCTCCAGCACGTCGTGCACGACGTCGGCAACCCAGCCCGGCAGCATCCCGCCGTTCGTGTCGCACAGCGCGACCACGTCAGCCCCCGCGTCGTACGCCGTCCGCAGGACCTCGAGCGCATAGGACCGGTCCAGCCGGTAGCCGTCGAAGAAGTGCTCGGCGTCGAGGAAGACCTGCTGTCCCTCGGCTCGCAGGTGGCTCACGGTGTCGCGGACCATCGCGAGGTTCTCGGCGAGCGTGGTCCGCAATGCCTTCTCGACGTGACCCACGTGCGACTTGGCGACCAGGGTGACGACGCCGGCTCCGCTGTCGCGCAGGGCCGCGACCTGCGGGTCGTCGGCGGCCAGGAGCCCTGCGCGACGGGTCGAGCCGAAGGCCGCGAGCCGGGCATGCTTCAGGTCGAGCTCGGCCACCGCCCGGCGGAAGAACTCGGTGTCCTTGGGATTGGCTCCCGGCCAACCGCCCTCGATGAAGCCGACGCCCAGGCCGTCGAGATGACGGGCGATGGCGAGCTTGTCGGCCACCGTCGGGTTGAGCCCCTCCTGTTGCATGCCGTCGCGCAGCGTCGTGTCATAGACATGGAACGCGCCATGGAGGTCGAGGTGGGGGTCTGACTGCTGGTTCATCGCGGGTCAGAGTCTGCCACGCTCACCAGCCGAAGGGACCGCTTGTCCACGGCGCCCAGAGGACGCCGTTGGAGATGGTCAGCAGGCCGAGACCTGCCGCGGTCGCGAGCAGGACCAAGCAGGTGATGAGCCACGGCACCGGCCGCCGCGCCATCGGATCCAGCGCCCGGCGGATCGGGAGCCGGAACCGGCTGCTCCCCGGACCCGTCCACAGCGCGACACCGAACGTCGCTCCCCCGGCCAGCAGCGTGGTCGGCTGATCGAGACCGAAGGCATAGGCGATCAGCCCGGCGGCGGCCGCGAGGCCGGCGCTCCACAGGACGAGCACCACGGTTCCGGTGATGGCACGGACCAGGTGCCACGGGCTGGTCGTCACCCAGCGCAGGCCGTCGTACCACTTGATCCCGCGGACCGTACGACGGCTCGCAACCGCCGACGCGGCGAGGGATCCGGCCCTCAGCAGCCAGACAGCCAGCACCGAGACGGCGAGCGCGGCCCACGGCGCGGCCGCGAACCCCGCGCCGAGGCCAAGGGCGCCGAGCCCGACCGCCGCCCAGCCTCGCATCCGTTCGGCCAGCGGCGGCTTCGCCGGTGGCGCGAGGAGGTCCTCGGGCACCAGCCCGTGGTCCTGGTCGAACTGCTCCTCGAGTCGGGTCATCGCTGCGGCGGGCGGTGGCGGCGGGAGGTGCTTGGTCGCGGTCGGCGACGGCTGGACGAGCGTCGGCGGGGTCGCCGCCGCGACGACCAGGGGCAACGTCAGGACGTCGGCCACGGGCGGGCTCGGCGCGAACACGCTGCCCGGAGCAGGTGCAGGAGGCAGGTCAGGGCGGGTGCTCATCGGCCGCAGCCACCGCAGCAACTCTTCCAGCAGCGGTCGCTCCAGCGGATCGGGGTCGAGCGCGGCGGCGAGCACGCCGGCCAACGGCTCCTCGATGCCGGCCAGATCGTGCTGACCTCGCCGGGTGCGGTCCATCACGGCCATGCCCGGACCCCGACCATAGGGAGGCCGACCGCTCGCCGCGAAGGCGACGGTCGCCGCCCAGGCGTGCACGTCGGCCGCCGGAGTCGGCTCGTCGCCGTACAGGATCTCGGGGGCCAGATAGCCCGGCGTGCCCAGCAACCACCCGGTCTGGGTGAGGCGTACGTCGTCAGCGACCCGGGCGAGCCCGAAGTCGATCAGGATCGGGGTCCGGCCCTCCATCAAGACGTTGCCGGGCTTGACGTCGCGATGGAGTACGCCGGCGGCGTGGACCGCGGCGATCCCCTCGGCGAGGCAGCCGGCGAGCCAGTGCAGGTCACGGCCGGCGATCGGACCCTCCGTGCTCACGTGGTCGTGCAGCGAGAAGCCCGGCACGTAGCGGGTGACGACGTAGGGGACGTCGGCCCACGGGTCGGCGTCGATCATCTCCGCGACCCACGGGCTGCGGACCCGGGTCAGGGAGCCGACCTCACGGGCGAGCCGGTTGCGGGCCTCCTGGTCGCCGACGACCTGCGGACGCAGCACCTTCAACGCGACGCGTTGCCCGTCCGGGCCCTGCGCGAGATGCACGATCCCCATCCCGCCCTCCCCGAGTTGGGTGAGCAGCACATAGGGACCCACCTGGGCGGGGGCGCTGCTTTCCGGGCGGGAGGTCACGGCCCTGAGGTTAACGGCTCCCCTGCCTCTTCCTTGGGTTGTCAGTGCTGAATCCGCTGGTTCAGCGGGTGGCTGATGTGTGTCGGCTGCGGGTGGGCGGTCGGTACAGCCTCAACCGGCAGCTACGAGAGAGGGCCGGCGTCGGCACAGCCCCGCGGTCGGCTTTCGGGCGGCAAGCCGGTTATCGGCGGCGCCTGCTTCAAGCACGTTCAACCAGATGCTGCCGATAACCTCGCAGCGGTCGACCGGCCGCCAAGTCCGCCGGCTGGGCGACCCCTGGTCGACAACAACCGTGCTGGCCGCATGGTTGTGACGTCTTTCGGTCGCGATCGGGTGTCACAGTCGTGCGCCCTGCACGGTTGTGACGGGCGAAGCCACCAGCAAGTCGACCGCGGCCCGAGCCCACCGCTGATATCCCTCGTAGCTGCCGGTTGAACCGCAACCGACCACCCACCTGCGGGCCGCGGGCATTCAGCGACTGACCTACGGCCTGGCCAGTGGATTCAGCGGATTCAGCGGATTCAGCGCCGCGAGTCGAGCTCAGCGACCAGCCGCTTGATCGCCACCTCGCGATAGGAGGCGTCGACCAGCTCGGCGATCTCCTGCCAGTCGACGTCCGGCCGGGCCAGGTCGGTGGCCCGCCACGGTGTGGTCCCGGCATACATCGGCAGGAAGAAGCGGTCATCGGCGTCGATGGCAGGCAGTTCGTCGAGCGGAATCTTCACGCTCACCGCGCTGTCGATGCGCCGGTGCGTGCCGGGGCCGGTCTTGAGACCGGCCCCGAACGAGGCGAAGACCTTGCCCTTCTCCCCTGCCTTGAAGCAGGGCCGACCGTGGCTGACGAACTCGACCGCGCTGGGGAGCCGCAGACAGATCTCCCGCAGTTCGGCGAGCCCCGGGTCGTCGTCGCTGAACATGATCGGGTGAGCCATCGGCTGCTCCTTCACACCGAGTGGGGGTCAGGAGATCCGGTGCATCCAACCGAAGGTGTCGTCGTTGCGGCCGAGCTGCGTGCCGACGAGGGCCTCGCGGATCCGCATGGTCAGCTCCTGGCTGGCCGGCGCGGCGGTGTCGCCGTCGGCGGTCTTCAGCGCGCCCACGGGGGTGACGACCGCGGCGGTGCCGCAGGCGAAGATCTCGG
>JASLDK010000224.1 GCA_030145945.1 Nocardioides sp. | reverse complement strand
CCGAGGCGATCGGCAGTGTCCTGGTCGCCTCCTTCACCAGCACCAAGCTGCGCTGGCTGCGCGACCACGAGCCCACGCGGGCTGCGCAGGTGAGCCGGGTCCTGCTCCCGCACGACTACGTCTCCGCGCACCTCGCCGCCCCCGGTACGCCGGTCTTCACCGACCGCGGTGACGCGTCGGGCACGGGCTACTTCGACGCCCGCGGCAACCGGTGGCGCCACGACCTGGTCACGATGGCCCTCGGCCACGACACCGCCCTCCCAGACGTCGTCGCGCCCGGCTCGGTCGCCGGACACACCGCCCGCGACCAGGTCGTCGCAGCGGGGACCGGCGACAACATGGGCGCCGCACTCGGCCTGGACCTCGGCGACGGCGACGTCCTCGTCTCCATCGGTACGTCGGGCGTCGCCTCGGCCGTCGTACGGGAGCCGGTGGCAGACGGAACGGGCACGGTCACCGGATTCGCGGACGCGACCGGAGGATTCCTGCCGATGGTCACCACGATGAACGCCGCAGGCATCCTCGACCTCCAGGCCCGCTGGCTCGGTGTGGACCACGCCGAGCTCTCCGTCCTCGCGCTGCAGTCGACACCCGGCGCCGGGGGAGTGACCCTCCTGCCCTACTACGGTGGCGAACGCACACCCAACCGGCCCGACGCGGTCGGCACCTGGACCGGGCTGACCAACGCGACCACCCGTGCCGACCTCGCCCGCGCAGCGGTCGAGGGGCTGCTGTGCTCGTTGGCCGACGCCGTCGATGCCCTCGTCGCCGCCACAGGAGCCCAGCCCCGTAGGGTCCTGCTGGTCGGCGGCGCCACCCGCAGCCCCGCCGTTCGTGCCCTGGCGCCCGCCATCCTCGGGCGACCCGTCGTGCTTCCCGCCGACGGGGAGTACGTCGCCCGCGGCGCCGCCCGCCAGGCCGCGTGGGCGCTGGCCGGCACGGAGCTGCCGCCGACCTGGCCACTCGAGATCACCCACGAGCTCACGGCCGACCCCGAGCCCGCCGTACGCGAACGCTATGCGGCGTTGCGCGAGCGGTCCTGACCACCGAAGCACCCGAGAGGAACCCGCCATGAACCGTCCCGTCCCCACTCCCGCTGACAAGTTCTCCTTCGGTCTGTGGACCGTCGGCTGGGAGGCGCGCGACCCCTTCGGTGACGCCACCCGCCCGCCGATGGACCCGGTCCACGCGCTGGAGAAGCTCGCCGCGATCGGTGCCTACGGCGTCAACTTCCACGACGACGACCTGATCCCTTTCGGCTCCGACGACGCGACGCGGGACGGCATCATCGAGCGCTACAGGAAGGGGCTCGCGGAAACCGGCCTCGTCGTCACGACGGCGACGACCAACCTGTTCACGCACCCGGTCTTCAAGGACGGCGGGTTCACGTCCAACAACCGCGACGTGCGCCGTTTCGCGATCCGCAAGGTGATGCGCAACCTCGACCTCGCCGCAGAGCTCGGCGCCAAGGTCTACGTCTGCTGGGGCGGCCGCGAGGGCGCGGAGTACGGCGCGGCCAAGGACGTGCCGGCCGCGCTCGACCGCTACCAGGAGGCGTTCAACATCCTCGGCGACTACGTCACCGACCGGGGATACGACCTCCGCTTCGCCATCGAGCCCAAGCCCAACGAGCCGCGCGGCGACATCCTGCTGCCGACCGTCGGTCACGCGCTCGCATTCATCGAGACCCTCGAGCGTCCCGAGCTCGTCGGCCTCAACCCCGAGATCGGCCACGAGGAGATGGCCGGCCTCAACGCTGCCGCGGGCTATGCCCAGGCGCTGTGGCAGGACAAGCTCTTCCACATCGACCTCAACGGGCAGAACGGCCCGAAGTACGACCAGGACCTGCGCTTCGGCGCGGGCAACGTGCGCGGCGCCTTCTGGGTCGTCGACACCCTGATCGCCGGCGGGTACGACGGTCCCGTGCACTTCGACTACAAGCCGGTCCGGCCGGAGACCGAGGCCGGTGTCTGGGCCTCCGCACGGGCCTGCATCGACAACTACCTGATCCTGCGCGAGAAGGTGAAGGCCTTCCGTGCCGACGCCGAGGTCCAGGCAGCGCTCGTCGAGGCGGAGCTTCCCGAGCTCGCCCGACCGACCCTGGACGCAGGCGAGGGCTGGCAGGAGCTGCTCGACTGGCAGCTCCCCGATGCTGCCGCCATCGAAGCACTCGCCCAGCGAGAGGTCGCGATGGAGAAGCTCGACCAGCTCGCGCTCGAGCACCTCTACGGCGTTCGTGGCTGACCTCCCGGCATCCTCGACGTCCGACTCGCTGCGGCGCAACAACGCCGCGACCCTCGTGAGGTCGTTGCGGGTCGACGGGCCGGCGTCCCGCGCCGACCTGGCGACCCGGACGGGACTGGCGAAGGCCACCGTCGGCACCATCGCCGCGGCTCTCGAGTCGGCCGGCGTGGTGCGGGAGTCCGAGCAGGTGCGCAGGGGCGAGCGGGGCCGGCCCAGCGTCCTGCTCACCCTTGCCGGGGGCCGGCCCGTCGGTCTCGGGTTCGAGGTCAACGTCGAGTACGTCGCGGCGGTTGCCCTCGACCTGGCCGGCGTCGTGCGTCACGAGGCGACGCGCCCCGTTGGACCGGGCGGCGTCGTCGACGCGCTGTCGGTCCTGGCCGGGGAGGTCGGAACGGCCCTGCTGGCCGCGGACCTCGACCCCGTCGGCGCCACGGTCGCCCTCCCCGGCCTGGTCGGGGGCGACGACCGCACGGCCGTCTGGGTGCCCAACCTCGACGTGTCCGGCACCGCCGTGGTCGACGCCGTGGACGCAGCGCTCGGCTGGGACGGTCGAACCCGAGCCACCAACGACGCTGACTGCTCGGCCCTCGCCGAGATGCACCACGGCGCCGGTCGGGGCACCGACCACCTGCTCTACCTCACCGGCACCGTCGGCATCGGCGCCGGTCTCGTCGACGGCGCCCGCCTGCTGCGCGGCGCCCGAGGATTCGCGGGTGAGGTCGGGCACCTGCCCGTCGGTGAGCCCGACGCCCGGTGCGGGTGCGGGCGCACGGGGTGCTGGGAGGCATCGGTCGGACTCCACGCCCTCCTCGACGCGGTGGGGATGAGGGAGGTCGGCACACCTCAGGAGACCGCGGCGGCCGTGGCCGCCGCGGCCCAGGGTGAAGCGAGCGCTGCTCTCGCCGTCCGTGAGGGGATCGACCGCGTCGGGCGCTGGCTCGGCCGCGGTCTGGCCATCGTCAGTGGCGTCGTCGATCCCGGAACGATCGTCCTCGGTGGCTACTTCGCCTCACTCGGCGAGCTGATCCTGGGCCCGGCCGCCGACGAGCTCGCCGCGACGCTCGCCAGCAGCACGCTCGGCGTCCCCGACCTGAGGCCGGGACTCCTCGGCACCGGCTCGGCCGCCACCGGCGCCGCCGAGCATGCGCTCGCCGACGTCCTGTCCGGAGCCGCGGATCTCGTGTGACAGCGAGTCGGTCGGCGAATCAGCCGGCGAAGCGACCGGGAGCATCGGTGATCGCCGCTCCCAGGCTCGCCACGGGGTCGACGAAGACCGGCTCCATCGCCATCTCCGCCGCGCCCAGCAGCACCGAGTCGGTCCCGAGCCCAGGAAGCGTCAGCTGGACGGATTCGAGCGCCGGCACCAGCGCACGCTCGGTCAACCCGGAGGTCACCTCTGCCCGACACAGGCGGAACAGCGGCATGAAATAGCCGCCGAGAATCACCACGGTCGGGTTGAAGATGTTGACCACCGCCGCCAACCCGCGCCCGAGCTCGACCGCGATCGGTCGCAACTCCCTCGGCGCCGTGGTCATCTCGCCGAGGATCTCGTCGAGGCGAGCGACCTGGTCGGGAGGACAGCGCAACGCCTGCGCGATCGCGGGCGCACCGACCACCGTCTCCCAGCACCCCCGGCTGCCGCAATGGCACTCGAGGCCGCGGGGGTCGTGGCACAGGTGGCCCACCTCGCCGGCGTACCCGGCAACGCCCTCGAGCCGGTGGCCGCCGGTGATCACTCCGGAGCCGACCCCGACATTGCCGGAGAGGTAGACCAGGTCGTGGATGCCCTGCGCCGCGCCGCGGCGTTGCTCGGCCAGAGCACCCAGGTCGGCGTCGTTCCCCACCGTGATCGGCACGTCGAGGGCGAGCGCCGCCAGCACGATCGACCCGAACGACACGTCATGCCAGTTGAGGTTGGGGGCGTGACGGACCAGGCCGTCGCTGCGGCGTACCAGACCGGGCAACGCGATGCCGATGCCGAGCAGGGGCGCCTGCGCGGGGGCGAGGGCGACCACGTCGCGGATCAGGCCTGCCACCGTGGATCCCACCAACCAGGCCTCCGGATCCTCCGGCAGCGGTGCAGCGGTGCGGTCGTGGATCTCACCGCCGAGCCCGACCCGGGCGACCTCGGCCTTGTCGACGCCGAGATCGACCGCGATGACGTACGGTCCGCCCTCGCGGATCCGTACCCCGGCCGATGGACGGCCCGCCGTGCGGCGTTCGACGGCGGGGGAGGCGTGCTCGATCAGGGCGAGGGCGTCGAGCTCGCTGACCAGCGCTGCGATCGTCGAACGATTCAGGCCCATCCGGTCGGTCAACTCGGCGCGCGACACCTCGCCCAAGGTGTGCACGTGCCGCAGCAGGGTCCCGAGATTGTGCCGGCGGACGGCCTCCTGGTTGGTGCCGGTCCCCGAGCGCCGTGGCGCCATCGCGCTAGACCCCGGACGCGGAACGCCGGCGGCGCGAGATGGCGTCGACGCTCGCGGCGAGGAGCAGCACGCCGCCCGTGACGAGGTAGTTGGCATAGCTCTTGTCGATCAACAGCGGCAGGCCGTTGTCGACGGTCGCGAGCACCACACCACCGATCACGCCGTTGATCGCCCGGCCGCGGCCTCCGAAGAGGCTGGTGCCGCCGATGACGGCCGCGCCGACCGCATAGAGCAAGGTGTTCCCGCCGCCCGATCCCGGCGAGACCTTTCCGCTGTAGGCCGCCTGCAGGATGCCGGAGATCGCGGCGAGCGAGGAACACAGCACGAACGCCATCACCTTCATGTAGACCACGTTGATGCCCGCGCGGCGCGCGGCCTCGGCGTTCCCGCCGACGGCGTACAGGTGGCGGCCGAAGGCGGTGCGGCCCAGCAGGAGGCTGAGCAGGATCAGGATCACGATGACGACCGGGATCATCCACGGCACGCCCTCGATGGGGAAGAAGTCGTTGCGGCTGCGGTTCTGGCTGAAGTAGGCCGTCAGTCCCAGGACGATGACGGCGAAGGCCGCGATCCGTAGGAGGACGAGGCTGAACGGCGGGCGAGCCAAGTCGCCCGCGACCTTGCGTCGGTAGGTGAACAGCGAGAGGCCAGCGAAGGCGGCCACGATCACGACCGCGGCGATCCAACCCATCGTGATCGGCACGTTCTTGATCGCCAGGCCCCGCAGGACCTCGTTGTTGAACCGGACCGACCCGCCTTGGCCGATCATCCACAGCAGCACGCCCTGCAGGGCGAGGAAGAACGACAGTGTCACCACGAAGGACGGGATCCCGAGCTTGGCGACGAGCGATCCGATCACGACCCCGATGACCGCGCCGGCCGCGAGGCCGCCGAGCACCGCGACGGGCCAGGACTGGCCGTGGTCGACGATCAGCAGTGCCGTCACGGCTGCGCCCGTGCCGCCGGCGTACCCGGCCGACAGGTCGATCTCACCGATCAGCAGCACCGGCACCAGCGCCATGGCGAGCACGCAGATCGGGGCGGCCTGGACGACGAGGTTGGCCAGGTTGAGGTTGGTGAAGAAGCTGTCGGTGCTCAGCCCGAACACCAGGAACAGGGCCAGCAGGCCGAGCAGCGCGGGCAGGGAGCCCATGTCGCCGCCACGGACGCGGTTGAGGTAGTCGACGCCGACCTCGCGCAGGGTGCCGGCGCGGTGACTGTCGATGGCGAAGTCGGCCGCCGCCTGCGACGGCTCGGCCGGGGCGGGGGACTGTGGGGTCTCGGTGCTCATCATGGCCCTCAGATCGACGCGGACTTCTCGGTGATGCCGTGCTTCTCGCTACGGCCTGCGGTGATCAGCTCGACCACCTCACGGTGGTTGACCTCGGAGGTCGGTACGTCGGCCGCGACCCTGCCGAGGTAGAGCGCGGTGATCCGATCGGCGACCTCGAAGACGTCGGTCATGTTGTGGGAGATCAGCACGACCCCGAGGCCCCGGTCCGCGAGCCGGCGTACCAGATCGAGGACCTGGCGGGTCTGTGCGACGCCCAGGGCCGCGGTCGGCTCGTCGAGGAGCACGATCCTGGAGTTCCACAGCACGGCCTTGGCGATGGCGACGGTCTGTCGCTGGCCGCCGGAGAGGCTGGCGACGGGCTGACGCACGGACTTCACGGTGCGCACCGAGAGGGAGGCGAGGGTCTCGCGGGCCTTGGCCTCCATCTCGGACTCGTGCAGCACGGGCCCGCGGCGCAACTCGCGCCCGAGGAACATGTTCTCGACGATGTCGAGGTTGTCGCACAGCGCGAGGTCCTGATAGACGACCTCGACGCCGAGGTCGGCGACGTCGCGCGGACCGTGGACGGTGACCGGCTTGCCGTCGAAGAGGTAGTCGCCGCTGTCGCGGCCGTAGATGCCGGCGATGACCTTGACCAGCGTGGACTTCCCGGCGCCGTTGTCACCGACGAGGGCGGTCACCTGTCCTGGGTAGACGGCGAAGTCGACGTCGTGCAGGACGTGGACGACACCGAAACTCTTGTTGACACCGCGCAGTTCGAGCAGCGGTTCGGTCATGGCCTTGCCTCCGGGGCGGGATACGGCGGGTGGAGCGGGTGGGCTGGGCGAGAGGGGCCCGGGCCGATCAGCCCGGGCACCTCTCAGTGCATCAGTGCGGGACGGAGAACTCGATCAGGAGATGCCGGCGTCCGCGCAGAACTTGGCGAAGTCCGCGGTGCAGACGTCGTCCTTGCTCTGGCCACCGTCGGAGATGACGTCCTTGACGGTGTCCTTGGTGATGGCCTGCGGGTCCAGCAGGATGCTGGGGACGTCGCGCTTGCCCTCGGAGTCCTTCGTGGTGCCGTTGGTGGTGGCGTCCTTGCCGGTCGCGAGCGCGATCGCGGCGTCGGCCAGCGCCTGGGCCTCGAGTTTGGCGGACTTGTAGACCGTCATGCACTGGGTTCCGGCGAGGATGTTCTGCAGCCCCTCGACGGTCGCGTCCTGGCCGGTGACCGGAACCTTGCCGGCCGCACCGTTCTTCTCCAGGATCGAGATGGCCGAGCCGCCGAGTCCGTCGTTGGCGGCAAGCACACCGTCGACCTTGCCGCCGGCCTTCGTGTACAGCTGCTCGAAGATGGTGACGGCCTTGTCGTTGTCCCAGTCCGGGACGGCCTGCTCCCCGACGTTCTTGTACGTCGAGATCGCGTCGAGCACCTTGTGGGCACCGGCGGCGAAGAGCGTGGCGTTGTTGTCGGTCGGCGAGCCGTTGAGATAGATGATGTTGGCATCCTTGGCGCCGAGACAGTCCGCGAGACCCTGACCCTGGAGTTCGCCGACCTTGTTGTTGTCGAACGACACGTAGTAGTCGGCCGAGCCGCCGAGGGTGAGGCGGTCGTAGTCGATGGTCTTGACGCCCTGCGAGGCGGCCTTCTGCTCGATGGCCGCGCCGGACTCGGAGTCCAGGTTGACGATCGCGAGAACCGTGACGCCGTCGGCGATCATGCTGTCGGCGATCTTGGTCATGTTGTCCGCGTCGCCCTCGGCGTTCTTGATCTCGTACTTGACGCCGGCCGACTTGAAGGCGTTCTCGAGAGCCGGACGGTCCGCGGACTCCCAACGCACCCACGACTTGGTGTCGGGGAGGATGACGCCGATCTTTCCGGCCTTGGCGGCGTCGCCACCACCGTTGCCGGTGTCCTTGCCCGAGCTGTCACTGCCGCACGCGGCAAGGGAGAGGGCCAGGCCCAGTCCCGCCACGGCCACCACTGCAGCGTTCCTGCGCATCAACATCCAACCGCCTCCTCGCGATCCGGGCCCAGATGCAGCGTGGATCGCGCACCTTACTCGTCAGGCCATATGTTGTTTGGAACAACATATGGAGTGAGCGGCGTCACGTAAAGGGCCTGTCGGAAACTTTTCTCAGCGAGCAGGTACCCCGTACAGCGTCGTGCGCTCCCGCACCGGCCGGCCGATCCCGGCCCCGATCTCGGTGAGCTCGGCGACGGTCTTGGCGGAGCCGTGCTCGGAGCCGGCCATCCGCGAGATCGTCTCCTCCATGAGGGTGCCGCCGAGGTCGTTGGCGCCGGCCTCGAGCATGGCGCGCGTCCCTTCGACGCCGAGCTTGACCCAGGACGTCTGGATGTTGTCGATCCGGCCGTGCAGCATGATCCGCGCCATGGCATGGACCGCAAGGTTGTCGCGCAGGGTCGGTCCGGGGCGGGCGACGCCGGCGAGATAGATCGGTGCGCTGGTGTGCACGAACGGCAGCGGAACGAACTCGGTGAAGCCGCTCGAGCCGTTCTCGCGGGCAGTGTCCTGCACGCCCTTCAACACGTTGAGGTGGCCGACCCAGTGGCGCGGGTTGTCGACGTGGCCGTACATCATCGTGCTCGTCGTCGGCAGCCCGATCCGGTGTGCGGTCGAGACGATCTCGACCCAGGTCCGGGCGGGCAGTTTGCCCTTGGTGAGCACCCAGCGCACCTCGTCATCGAGGATCTCGGCAGCGGTGCCGGGCAGGGATCCGAGGCCGGACTCGCGGGCCTTGATCAGGAAGTCCTCGATCGACAGACCGGTGCGGGCGGTGCCGTTGACGATCTCCATCGGGGAGAAGGCGTGCACGTGCATCTCGGGCACCCGCTTCTTCACCGCGGCCGCGATGTCGAAGTACCCGGAGGCCGGGAGCTCGGGGTCGATGCCGCCCTGCATGCAGACCTCGGTCGCACCGAGGTCCCATGCCTCCTGGGCCCGGTCGGCGACCTCGTCGTACGACAGCGCATAGGCGTCGGCGTCCGTGCGTCGCTGCGCGAAGGCGCAGAACCGGCAGCCGACGTAACAGACGTTGGTGAAGTTGATGTTGCGGTTGACGACATAGGTGACGTCGTCACCGACCGTCTCCTGGCGCAGGTCGTCGGCGAGGCGTACGACGGAGCGCAGCAGGTCGCCCTCGGCGGTCATCAGCGTGAGGGCGTGCTCGTCGCTCAGGTTGCCGGGATCTGCTTCCGCGGCCGCCATGGCCGATAGTCCCGGCTGAAAAGCACCGATATGGGGTGCATTCCGGTGCTTTTCGGCCGGGACTATGCCCGCGGAGGTGTGAGCGGCCTGTTCGCGGACGGCATCCCAGTCGCCGTAGACCGAGCCGAAGTCGCTGCGTCGGTCCTCGCTGCGGCCCTCGCTGTCGACGGCCTCGAAGAGGTCGATCCGGCCGGCGGACTCGAGGACGACGTCGGGTTCCTGCCAGGGCAGGCCGGAGGGCCGGACCTCGGGGACCGCGAGTCCGTCGGGGCCGGCGAGCGCGGCCACGTGGGCGTGCAGGCGCGGGTCGATCCAGGCCTCGCCGCGCTGCAACGAGCCGACGACGTACTCCGGATGGACCGTCAACCGGGCCTTCAACTCGAAGCCGCAGGCCGCGGTGATCGAGCGCAGCCGGTCGAGGGAGGGCCACGGCCGCTCGGGATTGACATGGTCGGGGGTGAGCGGCGAGACGCCGCCCCAGTCGTCGACGCCCGCGCCGAGCAGAGCGCGGCATTCCTCGAGGTCGACCAGGTTGGGCGGCGCCTGGATGCGGGCCTTGGGGCCGACGACGAGCCGGGTGACCGCGATCGCTGCGCGATATTCGGCGAGGTCGAGGTCGTCGACGTGGCGCATCGCCGTGTCCGGCTTGGCGCGGAAGTTCTGGACGATGATCTCCTGCACGGCGCCGTAGGCCCGCGAGGTCGCCCGCAGCGCGAAGATCGTCTCGGCCCGCTCAGTGAGAGACTCACCGATCCCGACCAGCAGGCCGGTGGTGAACGGGATCCCGTGCCGTCCCGCATCCTCGAGCACCCGTAGCCGGACGGCAGGGTCCTTGTCGGGGGAGCCGAAGTGCGCCAGCCCCTTGGTCTCGAAGAGGCGGGCAGAGGTGGTCTCGAGCATCATCCCCATCGACGGGGACACCGGCTTGAGCCGGTTGAGCTCCTCCCAGCTCATGACGCCCGGGTTGAGGTGCGGCAGCAGCCCCGTCTCCTCGAGCACCCGGATCGCCATCGCGCGGATGTAGGCCAGCGTCGAGTCGTAGCCCTGCTCGTCCAGCCAGGCCTGCGCTTCGGGCCAGCGGTCCTCCGGCCGGTCGCCGAGCGTGAAGAGCGCCTCCAGACAGCCGAGCTCGGCGCCCTGGCGGGCGATGTCGAGGATCTCGTCGGGGGAGAGGTACGGCGCCCGCCCGTCGCGGGCGGCTTGGGCGGGCGTCTCGACGAAGGTGCAGTAGTGGCACCGGTCGCGGCACAGCTTGGTGATCGGGATGAACACCTTGGGGGAGTAGGTCACCACTCCTGCCCGTCCAGCGGCCGCCAGGCCAGCGTCACGGACCTTGCCGGCAGCCACAGTCAGTCGATCGAGATCCCCACCCGTGGCGGCCAGGAGCGCCGTCGCCTCGGACACGTCGAGCGCGGCGCCGCGCTCCGCTCGCGCCAACGCGCGCCGGATCTGCTGGGGGGTGGGGACCTCGGACATCGATCCTGAGTCTACGGGCGGTCCCGGTCGAGCTTGCTGGGCCACCAGATCTTTCCGCCGAGGTCGAGGTTGATGGCTGTCACCAGGACCGAGCGCACGATCATCGTGTCGAGGAGTACGCCGAGCGCGACCGCGACGCCCAACTCGGCCAGGAACACCAGCGGAAGCGATCCGAGGACCAGGAAGGTGGCGGCGAGGACGAGGCCGGCCGAGGTGATCACGCCGCCGGTCGACGACAGCGCGATCAGTGATCCGGCGCGGGTCCCGTTGGCTGCGGTCTCCTCGCGGACCCGGGTCATCAGGAAGATGTTGTAGTCGATGCCGAGCGCGACCAGGAACACGAAGGCGAACAGCGGGAAGCTCGGCTCGGCTCCCGCGAAGCCGAACACGTGGTGGAACAGCAACGCCGAGATGCCCAGTGCTGCGCCGAACGACAGCACCACCGTGGCGATCAGGATGACCGGAGCCAGCACGGCGCGCAGCAGCGCCAGCAGGATGGTGAAGACCACCAGCAGCACGAGCGGGATGATCACCAGGTTGTCGCGGTTGGCAGCCATCTTGGTGTCGACGGTGAAGGCTGATCCGCCGCCGACGAGTGCGTGCGCGCCGGAGACGTCATGGACCGCATCCCGGCTGGCTGTGACGATGTCTGCGGCGCGGGGTGAGGACATGTCGGCGCCGATCGTGGCCTCGAAGTAGGACCGCTTGTCGCTGATGGGAGTCGCCTGTCCTGGGGTGCCAAGGCCGTCGATGCCAGTCAGTGCCCGCTCCACCGCGTCGATGCGGTCGGTGTCGGCGACGACCTGGATGGTGTTGGAGGCGTCCTGGAGGCCGTGCTCGACGAGCAGCTTCTGACCCTTGATGGAGTCGAACTCCTTCGTGTAGGTCTCCTCGGTCGACAGCCCGCCGGTGTCGAGCGTGAACAGCCCGAGGCAGGCGACGAGCAGGAGTCCGGTGGTGACCACCCAGACCGCACGGGGACGGGGCTTGATCGCAGTGCCGACCTTGGCCCAGATGCCGGCGCTGGTGGGCTCGGGGGTCCCGAAGGTCGGGCGGGCCGGCCAGAAGATCCACCGTCCGCAGATGACCAGGAGCGCGGGCAACAACGTGACCATGACCAGGAACGTCACGGCGACACCGATCGCGATCACCGGGCCCAGGCCGGCGGTCGAGTTGAGGTCTGCGACCACCAGGCAGAGCATGCCGATGCAGACCGTGGCGGCACTGGCGAGGATGGCTGGAGCCGCCCGGTGGAGGGCGAAGGCCATCGCCTCGTGCCTGTCCTCGTGGCGACGCAACTCTTCGCGATAGCGGGCCACCAGCAGCAACGCATAGTCGGTGCCCGCACCGATCACCAGGATGCTCAGGATCGCCTGGCTCTGACCGTTGACGGTGAGTCCGGTGTTCTTGGCCAGGAGATAGACGATGCCCGTCGCGATCATGTTGGCGACGACGGCGCAGATCACCGGCAGGATCCACAGGATCGGACTGCGATAGGTGAACAGCAAGATGACGATGACCACGGCAAGGGTGGCGAAGATCAGGTTGGTGTCGATGCCCTCGAAGGCCTTGGCCGAATCAGCGGCCTGGCCCCCGAAGCCGGCGAGGTGGACGGTCACGCCGTCGATCCTGGCGAGGTGACGGATCTCGGTGGCGGCGTCGGGGATCGCGTTCCAGCCGTCCTCGCCGAAGTTGAGCACGACGTAGAGATAGGCGAGCTCGCCGTCCTTCGAGACCAGTTGCTGCGGAAGCCCGAGCTGTGTCGCCACGTTGGGGGAGAGGACATCGGGCTTGCCATCGCCGTCCGCGTCGGCCACCCCCTTGACGTCGGCCGCGATCGACGCTGCCTGCTCGTCCATCGCCGTCAGATCGGCGGGGGTGAGACCGCCGCTGCGGTAGTAGGTGATCAGGGTCGGGATGTCGTTGGGATCGACCGACTTCGAGAGCTCGGCGAGGACCTTCGTCGACTCGGCCGATCCGGGCAGCCAGGACGATGCCTCGTTGTTCTGGACGTCGGCGAGCTTGGCGGTGAGTGGCGCGAGTGCGAAGGCGAGGAACAACACCGCGGCCGCGACGATCCACTTGGTGACGCGGCCGGTGAGCTTTCCGGCGATCTGACGATGCATGGGCAGGACTCTTTCAGGATGGACCGACAACGGCATCGGGAATTCGCCTGACCTGACCCTGGGATCACCCCGGAATCATCGGACGGCTGGAACTTTTCCCACCGGTACGACGAACGGCGGCCCCGTCCTTCGACATGGGCCGCCGCTCGGCGTACTGCTGAGAAGGTTCAGGTGGGCGTCACAGGCCCAGGAACCGACCGATGATCTCCTTCTGGATCTCGGTCGTGCCGCCGTAGATCGTCTGGATCCGGCTGTCGGC
Source organism: Nocardioides sp. (assembly GCA_030145945.1). Classification (GTDB taxonomy): domain Bacteria; phylum Actinomycetota; class Actinomycetes; order Propionibacteriales; family Nocardioidaceae; genus Nocardioides. The sequence goes on along the minus strand of JASLDK010000224.1, from coordinate 1,797 downwards.
GTACGCCTTGGCGATCGGGTATTCCATCATGTAGCCGTAGCCGCCGTGCATCTGCAGACCCTGGTCCACGATCTTCTTCTGCAGCTCCGTGGTCCACCACTTGGCCATCGAGGCGAGCGACGTGTCGACCTCGCCCTTGTTGAGCAGTTCGACGCAGTGGTTGACGAAGGTGCGCACGACGTACGCCTCGGTCGCCATCTCCGCGAGCACGAAGCGGGTGTTCTGGAACTTGCCGATCGGCTTGCCGAACGCCTCGCGCGACTTCACGTAGTCGAGCGTCATGTCGAGGATGTGCTCGATCGCGGCCGCCGCCATGGTGGCGATGGAGATCCGCTCCTGGGGCAGGTTCTGCATCAGGTAGATGAAGCCCTGTCCCTCCTCGCCGAGCAGGTTGGCCTTCGGGACCTCGACGTTGTCGAAGTTGAGCTCCGCGGTGTCCTGCGCCTTGAGGCCGAGCTTGTCGAGGTTGCGGCCGCGGGTGAACCCGGGCATGCCCTCCTCGACGACGAGCAGACTGATGCCGTGCGCGCCCGCATCGGGGTTGGTGCGAGCCACGACGATCACCAGGTCGGACAGGATGCCGTTGGTGATGAACGTCTTGGAGCCGTTCAGCACGTAGCCATCCGTGCCGTTGTCGACGGCCGTGGTGCGGATGCCCTGGAGGTCGGATCCCGCGCCGGGCTCGGTCATCGCGATCGCGGTGATGATGTCGCCGGACACCGAACCCGGCAGCCAGCGCGCCTTCTGCTCGTCGTTGGCGATCGAGACGAGGTAGGGAACCGTGATGTCGTTGTGCAGCGCGAACCCGAGACCGCTCGCACCGATCCGGGTGATCTCCTCGGTCAGGACCATGTTGTAGCGGAAGTCCTTGATCCCGGCGCCGTCGTAGTCCTCCGGCACGTCGAAGGCCAGGAGCCCGGCCTGGCCGGCCTTGCGCCAGACCTCGCGGTCGACGTGACCGTCCTTCTCCCACTGGGCGTGGAACGGCACGACCTCGCGCTCCAGGAAGGTCCGCGCGGTGTTGCGGAAGTCTTCGTGCTCGGTCTCGTAGATGCTGGGACGCTCGGGCATTCAGCTCACCCATTCCTTGATGGTTGCGATGGTCTCGGCCGGGTTGTCCGAGGCCGGGGACACGGAGAGATTGGTGACGCCGGACTCCCGGAACGCGGCGATGCGCTCCTTGACGTACGACGCCGGGCCGACGAGGTTGCCGGCTTCGAGCCACTCGAGGGGGACGAGTGCCTCGGCTTCCTTCTTCTTGCCGGACAGGTAGAGGTCCTGGATCTCCTTGGCCTCCTTCTCGAACCCGTACTCGCAGGCGAGCTGGTTGTAGAAGTTCTTGTCCCGCGCGCCCATGCCGCCGACGTAGAGGGCGTAGAGCGGGCGCATGAAGTCGAGGAGGGCCTTGGTCTCGGGGCCTTCGCCGATCGCGACCATGCCGCCGGCGGAGATCTCGAGCGGCTTGAGGTCGGCCGAGCGCTTCGCGGCACCGGCGGCCAGCGAGGTCCCCCAGACGTCCTTGGCCTTCTCGGGGTAATAGAGGAACGGGAGCCAGCCGTCGGCGACCTCGGCGGTCATCGCGACGTTCTTGTCGCGCGCGCCCATGCCGCCGACGAACAGCGCGAAGAGCGGGCGCATGAAGTCGAGCAGCGCCTTGGTCTCGGGGCCTTCGCCGATCGCGACCATGCCGCCCGCGCAGATCTCCAGCGGCTTCAGGTGGGCGGAGCGCTTCGCTGTTCCGCGAGCGAGCGCGTCGCCCGAGAGGCCGGCAGCCTTCTCGGGGTAGTAGTGGTAGGG
>JASLDK010000195.1 GCA_030145945.1 Nocardioides sp. | reverse complement strand
CTACAGCTCGCAGCTCGAGGCGCTTGACCTGGAGCGCACTCGAACCGCTTGAGTCGAGACATGACACTTCAGCAGCGCACCCTCGGCACCGCGTCCCCGCTCACGACCTCGGCCCTCGGGCTCGGCTGCATGGGCATGTCGGAGTTCTACGGCACCGCTGACGAGGCCCAGGGCATCGAGACCATCCACCGCGCGCTCGACCTCGGCGTGACCTTCCTGGACACCGCCGACATGTACGGGCCCTTCACCAACGAGCAGCTGGTCGGGCGGGCGATCAAGGACCGCCGCGACGAGGTCCAGCTGGCCACCAAGTTCGGCGTGGAGCGCGGCAACGACGGCACCCGCCTCGGCATCAACGGCAGCCCCGACTACGTCCGCGCCGCCTGCGACGCCTCACTGACGCGGCTCGGTGTCGACCACATCGACCTCTACTACCAGCACCGGGTCGACCCGAGGGTCCCCATCGAGGAGACCGTCGGCGCGATGAAGGAACTCGTCGAGGCGGGCAAGGTCCGCCACCTCGGGCTGTCGGAGGCCGCGCCGGACACGATCCGTCGCGCGCACGCCGTCCACCCGATCACCGCGCTGCAGACGGAGTACTCCCTCTTCACCCGCGACCTGGAGGACGAGATCCTCCCCACCCTGCGCGAACTGGGCATCGGCCTGGTGCCCTACTCCCCGCTCGGCCGCGGCATCCTCACCGGCGTCTTCAGGGGCGAGCCGGCCGAGGGTGACTCCCGCGCCACGGCCTACTTCCCACGCTTCCAGGGCGACAACCTCGCCACCAACCTCGCCCTCGTCGACCAGGTCACCGCGCTCGCCGAGCAGCACGGCTGCACGCCCGGCCAGCTCGCGCTCGCCTGGGTGCTGGCGCAGGGAGACGACGTCGCGCCGATCCCCGGCACCAAGCGGGTGACGTACCTGGAGGAGAACGTGGCCGCGGTCGACGTACACCTCTCCGAGGCCGACCTCGCGGCGCTCGCCGCCGCGGTTCCACGCGACGCCGTCGCCGGTGAGCGATACGGCGACATGAGCTCGATCAACGGCTGACCCGTCCTACGGCGGCTACGGTGGGCCGGTGACCGCGCCTGACATCGATGTCCTGCTGGCCAACGCTCGTGCCTGGGCCGCCGAGGATCCCGACGACCACACGCGTGCCGAACTGCTCGCGCTGATCGACCGGGTCGAGCCGGGCAGCGCGGACGACGCGGACCGCACCGAGGCGACGACGGACCTCGCCGACCGCTTCCGCGGCACCCTCGAGTTCGGTACGGCGGGCCTGCGAGGTGCTCTCGGCGCGGGACCGAACCGGATGAACCGGGTGGTCGTGATCCGTGCGGCGGCCGGCCTGGCGGCGTACCTGCTCGATGAGGGCACGACGCCGGGCACACCGGTCGTCATCGGGTACGACGCCCGCCACAACTCCGACGTGTTCGCCCGTGACACGGCGGAGGTGATGGCGGGGGCGGGTCTCAAGCCGTTGCTGCTCCCCCGTCCGCTGCCGACGCCGCTGCTGGCATTCGCGATCCGCGAGCTCGGCTGCGCCGCAGGCGTGATGGTGACGGCCAGCCACAACCCGCCGCAGGACAACGGATACAAGGTCTATCTGGGTGACGGCAGCCAGATCGTGCCGCCGGCCGACAGCGGGATCGCGTCTCGGATCGCGGCGGTCCGCTCCCTCGACGGAGTGCCCCGCGTGCCGTTGGAGAGCACGGGCGGGCGGGTGCTCGACGACGGCATCGTGGATACCTACCTCGACACGGTGGCAGCGATCGGCGGGGACGGTCCACGCGACCTGCGCATCGTCTACACGCCGCTGCACGGGGTCGGCGGTGGCGCGCTGCCGAGCGTGCTGGAGACGGCGGGCTTCGTCGCGCCCGAGGTCGTCAGCGAGCAGGAGGCTCCCGACCCGGACTTCCCGACGGTCGCCTTCCCCAACCCAGAGGAGCCGGGCGCGATCGACCGGGCGATCGCCTTGGCGGAGAAGACCGGTGCCGACCTGGTGATCGCCAACGACCCCGATGCCGATCGGTGCGCGGCCGCGGTCGCCGACAGCAACGGCACCTGGCGGATGCTGCGCGGTGACGAGGTCGGCGCGCTCCTCGCCGACCACCTGCTGCGCCAGGGCAAGCAGGGGGTCTATGCCTGCTCGATCGTGTCGTCCTCGCTGCTCGGCAAGCTGGCCGCGGCCCATGACCAGCCCTTCGCGGAGACGTTGACGGGCTTCAAGTGGATCAGCCGGGTGCCGGGTCTGGCGTACGGCTATGAGGAGGCGCTCGGCTACTGCGTCGACCCGGAGCACGTCTCCGACAAGGACGGCGTGTCGGCGGCACTGTTGATGTGTGAGATCGCCGCCGAGGCGAAGGCCGACGGACGTAGCCTGCTCGACCTGCTCGACGACATCGCCGTCGCGCACGGCCTGCACGCGACCGACCAACTCTCGGTCCGGGTCACTGATCTGGCCGAGATCAAGTCCGCGATGGAGCGTCTGCGCACCACGCCGCCCACGGCCCTCGGCGGCGCGGATGTCACCACAGCCGACGATCTGAGCGCCGGCTCCGCGGAGCTCCCCCCCACCGACGGCTTGCGCTACCGCACCGCCGACGGCAGCCGGGTGATCGTGCGGCCGAGCGGCACCGAGCCGAAGCTCAAGTGCTACCTCGAGGTCGTCGTACCCGTTGGTGACGGTGACGTGGTCGCCGCCCGCAACGAAGCGGCCCACAGGCTCGAGAGCCTGCGGGCCGACATCGCCGCTGCTGCGGGCATCTGAGCTCGCAGCCGAGGAATCAGCTGACCGACACCGCGTCGACGACGAACACCAGCGTCTCGTTGGGCGTCATGCGGCCGCCACCGTCGCCGTAGGCCAGGTCGGGCGGGATGACGAGGAGACGACGGGTTCCCTTCTGGATGCCCATCAGGCCCTGGTTCCACCCGTCGATGACGGGCGCATTGCCGAGGTCCTCGATCGGGAACGTTTGGCCGCGCTCGAAGGAGCTGTCGAGCACGGTCTTGTCCGACCAGGTGGTGAGTTGATAGTTCGTGTCGACCGTGTCGCCGGCCTTGGCGGCCGGTCCGCTGCCCTTGACGAGGTCCTTGCTGAGCAGGGTCGTCGGAGGCGCGCAGTTGTCGGGGATGGTCACGGTCGGCGACTCGCCGAACGCGCCCTCGACCTTGATGTCGTCGATGGTGCACTCGGGGCCGTCGGCCTGCGGGCTGCCTCCGTCGGCGGTCACGGTCGCGTCCGGCGACGTGGACGTCGAGGACGACGACGTCTTGTCCGAGGCCTTGTCGTCGGAGCCGCACGCGCTCGTGGCGAGGACGGACAGGGAGATCAGGGCGGCTGCCGCCACCCGGGCACGGGTCTTCATGCGGAGCAGCCTACGGAGCCCACCCACGCTCGCGTGCGGCAAGGCTCAGACGACAGCCAGCACCACCGTGGCCACTGCGAGGACGACGACCGCGCCGATCTCGAGCCACGCCCAGTTCCGTCGCACCTGCATGTCCGCGCCCTCGGCGACGCCACGCTGCGCACGGTCGTGCGCGTTGTCGATCGCGCGCCGGATCTTGTCCTCGATCAGCCAGCCCGCCGACCGTTCCCGCAGAGGTGCCTCGCCGCCGGCCTTGCCGTCGCGCAGGAGGTCTCGTCGCGACCGCCCGAAACCGCTGCCGACGTACTTCTGCTCCGCCACCCACACGACGGTGATCTGCTTGACCTCGATGGACGTGATGTCGAGGTAGGGCAGCCACCGTGTGTGGAACGGATTGCGCAGCTCGAGCTCGTCGCGGTGCAGGCCGACCGCGGGGCGCAGCATGACGACCCAGATGAGCACGCCGGCGAGCAGAAGCGCCGGATAGAGCCAGGCCGGATATCCGGCGTTGTCGACGAAGAGTCCGAACCCGATCGCCAGCACCACACCGAACAGTCCGAACAGACCGGTGACCAGACCACCGGCGGTGAACCGTTCGACATTTCCGCGACCTTCGTTCTGCACGCGCGCAACCCTATGCTGGCCCCATGCCGACCTCCGCCCCCACCGGTTCCGCACCGGGCCTCACGGCGTACTCCGAAGTCACGGCCAGCGAGGCTTCGCTGCGCCGGTTCCTGCACGGCCTGCCCGGCGTCGACCAGGTCGGCGCAGAGGCCCGGGCCGCAGGGCTCGGGACGCGCTCGATCAAGACCTCTGCCAAGGCGTGGGCGCTCGATCTGGCGATCCGGATGGTCGACCTGACGACGCTGGAGGGTCAGGACACCCCCGGCAAGGTGCGGGCCCTGGCCAACAAGGCGTTGCGTCCTGACCCCGCCGACCCGACCTGCCCGCCGGTTGCAGCGGTCTGTGTCTATGGCGACATGGTCGCGGACGTGAAGGCCGTCGTCGGCGATCACGTCAACGTCGCGGCGGTCGCCACCGCCTTCCCCAGTGGCCGTGCGGCGATGGACATCAAGCTCGCCGACACCCGCGATGCCGTCGCAGCCGGCGCGGACGAGATCGACATGGTGATCGACCGGGGCGCCTTCCTGTCCGGCCGCTACCTGCAGGTCTTCGAGGAGATCGTCGCCGTGCGCGAGGCCTGCGCCCGTCCCGACGGATCGCACGCCCACCTCAAGGTGATCTTCGAGACCGGCGAGCTCCAGACCTACGACAACGTACGCCGGGCCTCGTGGCTGGCGATGTTGGCCGGCGGCGACTTCATCAAGACCTCGACGGGCAAGGTCCAGCCGGCGGCGACCCTGCCGGTGACGTTGGTGATGTTGGAGGCGGTGCGGGACTTCCGCGAGGCCACCGGCGTCCAGATCGGCGTGAAGCCGGCGGGCGGCATCCGCACCGCGAAGGATGCGATCAAGTATCTCGTGATGGTCAATGAGATCGCGGGCGACGACTGGCTCGATCCGGACTGGTTCCGCTTCGGCGCCTCCACGCTGCTCAACGACCTGCTCATGCAGCGCACGAAGATGACCACCGGCCGCTACAGCGGTCCCGACTACTTCACCCTGGACTGATCCCATGGCAAAGCAGAGCACTCCGTTCGAGTACGCACCGGCGCCCGAGTCGCGCAGCATCGTCGACATCAAGGCGTCCTACGGCCTGTTCATCGACGGCGAGTTCGTCGATGGTCGTGGCGCGTCGTTCAAGACGATCAACCCGGCCACCGAGGAGAGCCTCGCGGAGATCTCCGAGGCCTCCGACGAGGATGTCGACCTCGCGGTCCGCGCAGCCCGGAAGGCGTTCCGTGGCTGGTCACGGATGTCGGGGCAGGAGCGGGCGAAATACCTCTTCCGCATCGCCCGCATCATCCAGGAGCGCGCCCGCGAGCTGGCGGTGCTGGAGTCGATCGACAACGGCAAGCCGATCAAGGAGAGCCGCGACGTCGACGTTCCCGTCGTCGCCGCTCACTTCTTCTACTACGCCGGCTGGGCCGACAAGCTCGACCACGCCGGTCTCGGCCCCAACCCGCAGCCGCTCGGTGTCGCCGGACAGGTCATCCCGTGGAACTTCCCCCTGCTCATGCTGGCGTGGAAGGTCGCGCCGGCGCTGGCCTGCGGCAACACGGTCGTGCTCAAGCCCGCGGAGACCACTCCCCTGACGGCATTGTTGTTCGCGGAGATCTGCCAGCAGGCCGACCTGCCGCCGGGCGTCGTCAACATCGTCACGGGCGCGGGCGGCACCGGTCAGGCGTTGGTCTCGCACCCTGACGTCGACAAGGTCGCCTTCACCGGATCCACCGGCGTCGGCAAGGCGATCGCCCGTGCCATCGCCGGCACGGACAAGAAGGCCACCCTCGAGCTCGGCGGCAAGGCCGCCAACATCGTCTTCGACGACGCCCCGATGGACCAGGCGATCGAAGGCATCGTCGGTGGCATCTTCTTCAACCAGGGCCATGTCTGCTGCGCGGGCTCGCGCCTGCTGGTGCAGGAGTCGGTGGCCGACGAGGTGCTCACCCGGTTGAAGCGCCGGATGTCCACGCTGCGGGTCGGCGACCCGCTGGACAAGAACACCGACATCGGGGCGATCAACTCGCGCGAGCAGTTGGAGCGGATCCGCGAGCTGTCCGACATCGGTGAGGCCGAGGGCGCGGAGCGTTGGGCTCCCGCCTGCGACCTGCCGAGCGCCGGATTCTGGTTCCCCCCGACCGTCTTCACCGGCGTCACCCAGGCCCACCGGATCGCCCGCGACGAGGTCTTCGGCCCGGTCCTGTCGGTGCTGACCTTCCGCACGCCCGCCGAGGCGATCGAGAAGGCCAACAACACGCCCTACGGCCTCTCTGCCGGCGTGTGGACCGAGAAGGGCTCCCGCATCCTGCACATGGCCTCCCAGTTGCGGGCCGGCGTGGTGTGGGCCAACACGTTCAACAAGTTCGACCCGGCCAGCCCGTTCGGCGGCTACAAGGAGTCCGGCTACGGCCGCGAAGGTGGCCGCCAGGGCCTCGCCGCCTACTTGAAGGGTGACAGCTGATGGCTCGCATCGACGTCCGCAAGACCTACAAGCTCTACATCGGCGGCGCGTTCCCGCGCTCGGAGTCGGGCCACTCCTACGAAGTGACCGACAGCAAGGGGAAGTTCGTGGCCAACGCGTCCCTCGCCTCCCGCAAGGACGTCCGCGACGCGGTGGTCGCGGCCCGCAAGGCATTCGGCGGCTGGTCCGGACGGACGGCCTACAACCGTGGCCAGATCCTCTACCGGATCGCTGAGGTCATGGAGGACCGCCGCCCGCAGTTCGAGGATGCCGTCAAGCAGTCCGAGGGCGGCACCGCCACCTCGGCGCGCAACCAGGTCGACGCTGCTGTCGACCGCCTCGTCTGGTACGCCGGATGGGCGGACAAGCTCGCCCAGGTGATCGGCAACGCCAACCCGGTCGCGGGACCGTTCTTCAACCACACCGCCCCCGAACCAACCGGTGTGGTGGGCGTTCTGGCTCCGCAGACCTCCTCCCTCCTGGGTCTGGTCTCGACCATCGCGCCGGCGATCGTCACGGGCAACACGACCGTCGTCGTGTCGTCGTTCTCTCGTCCCCTGCCGGCCGTCACCTTCTCCGAGGTGCTCGCCACCTCCGACGTCCCGGGCGGTGTGGTCAACATCCTCACCGGCGACGCGGCGACGCTCGGTCCGTGGCTCGCCGCACACATGGACGTCAACGCGATCGACCTGTGCGGTGTGGCCGGCTCGCCCGAGCTGGCTCGTGACCTGGAGGTCGCCGCGGCCGACAACCTCAAGCGGGTACGCCGGGCGCCGGATGCCGAGCCCGACTGGACGCGCGACCCCGGCCTGTCCCCGATGACCGCGTTCGTCGAGGCGAAGACGGTGTGGCACCCGATCGGAGTCTGACCGGTCGGGCGAGCATCCCGTCTCGCTGCGATTCCCCGAGAACGACGAACGGCCGCCCGTCTCCGGCGAGGAGACAGGCGGCCGTCGTCTTTTGAAGTGGTGCGATCAGCCGTTCTGCGGCGGGTTCGCCGGCCGCGGGGTGCGGTTGGGGACGTTGCAGATGGCGTCCTTGACCGACAGCGTGATCGGCAGCCCGATGACCTTGACGGTGACGTCGAGCTTGGTCGCACCGACACACACGACCTGGCCGGTGCCACCGGTGCCCTTGAGACCGGTCGCCTGGCCGAGGATCTTGGTGACGACCATGTGGGTCAGTGCGTCGTAGGCGTCGAAGCCGACGCCGGGCTCGAACAGCAACTTCGTGCCGTCGAGGTCGACGTTGATCTTGCCGCCCTGGAGCGGGTGCCGGCACCCGTTCCAACCGCAGTCGCCACCGAACTCGGCGGTGTTGAGGTAGACGTCGCCACCGTTGTCGATGTCGAGGCTGCCGGTGAGCTCCAGCACCTGCGCCCGCAGGTTCTGGACGTTGATGCCTCGCGACGGGTCCGAGAGGTTGATCGTCGTGTACTCGCTGCCCGCGAACCGGATCGACCCCAGGTCGGGGTTCGCGATCCCGAGCGTCGGCAGGCAGGCCTCGTCGCCCGCGAAGCAGACCGTGAGGTCGGCCGGCAGCGGGCCACCGATCGAGCCGGTGAGCCCGTCGAAGTCGAACGAGAGCCGGTCGGTGGCACGTGCTGCCGAATACTTCAGCGACATCGCACCGCTGCCGTCGTTGACCAGGCGCAGGCGCATGTTCGGCACCAACTGGTCGAGCGTGGCGTTGACGTTGCTGACAACCGTGCCGTCGGCATCGACATCACGCATGGCGATGGCGAACACGTTGCCGGCGACGGTGTCGAGGAGGACGTCGGGCTCGGAGCCCAGCGATGCCTCGATCCCCCGCAGCCCGCTGATCCGGCCGGCCAGCGCGATGCTGTCCGGACCGGTCTCCAGGAGCAGGCCGTCGCCCGAGCCCGGCACCTCCAGCGGTTCACCCGAGTGGGCGAACAGCTCGAGCTTGCCGATCGGCTCCCCGTCGGTGCCGAAGACGACCTTGTCGCCGTCGATCCCGACTTTCAGCAGACCGGGCACGTCCTCGAGGCGCAGGTCGACGTCCGTCGCCCCGCTGAACAAGCCGGCATCGTTGCGTGCGTTCACTGTCACCAGATCGATCGGCGCCGAGCCGCGGACCTCGATCTCGCCCTGGGCGGAGAGCCCGAGCGCGAGGCGGTGAGGTGCGTCGACGATGGCGGCGTCGAGTTGCAGACCGTCCTGGTCGACAACCGCCCGCAAGGGGGTGGGCGCCATCGTGAGGTCGAGCCCGATCTTGTCGCCGAGCGAGAGGGACATGCCCTCGAAGCCGGGCAGGCGCAGACCGATGGACTGCGTGTCGGCCACGCTGTCGCTGATCAGGTTGAGGTACGCCGGGTCGTCCAGCAGCGCGATCTCGCGGTTGCTGCCGTAGCCCGCCTGGAAGGTGCCGATCGGACCGCTTGCGGTCAGATCGCCCGTGCCGTCGGCGCCCAGCGCGAAGCTGATCGTGGACGGAACGTCGTCGAGTCCGAGCAGGATGTCGCTGACGATCCGGCCCTTGGCGAGCGACTGTGCCCGAAGCGAGATGGCGTCGAGACCGTGGGCGCTGGTGAGCTCGGCCTTGAGGCCGTCGGTCTGGTTGCCCGCGAGGGACACTGCGAGGGTTCCGTCAACGCTGTCGAGGACGCCCTCGGCGAGGAAGACCTCGTCGGTGCCGGTGTCGTCGGCGAGCTCGAGTCCGATCCGGGTCGGCTCATCGGTGGCCAGGGTGGCCGCCAGGTTCTGGCCGCCGCCTCCGGCACCCAGGTCGACTCCGATCCGGGCCGCGCCCGGCGCGGTGCTGAACGAGACGCCGAAGCGCTGCTCGGCGGGGCCGAGGTCGCCGGCGTCGAGCTGGTCGTCGTCCAGGTTCGCCGGCTGGGCAGGTCCGCCGCCGGGCTGCTGGTCGACGGGCGTCGAGGCGGCCACCAGAGCACCGGTGACGGTCAACGGCGCGTCGCCTTCGGAGGCGACCTCGAGTCCAGCACCTCCGTTGGCGAGGACGACGTCTGCCCGGAACGCCTTGGGGGCGTTGCTCTTGCGGGTGTCGTAGCCGAAGCGGTACTGCTGAGTGCTGCCCGGCAGGGTCAGGATCGCCTGCACGCTCAGCGGCAGCTCCTTCGGAGCGCTGGCCAGTCGCGCGATCTCGAGCCGCGGCGTCAGGCCCTTGACCAGCTTGAAGTTCGCCAGGACGTCCGAGCGGCCGTCGCCGTCCACGTCGAGCGGCTCCGGCACGCCGAGCAGCGCGTTGAACTGCCGGACCTGGCGCTTGCCGTCGGCTCCGACGTAGACGCTGCGCCAGTCGAAGGTCGCGGTCTCGATCAGCTCGCCCAGACGCGGGGTCTTGGTGAGTCCACGGAGGAGGCCGTCGAGGACCTGGTCGACCGGGTCGCCGAGACGGCCCACCTGGTCGTCGAGCGTGGCGAGCAGACCGTCGAGTACGCCGACCAACTGGTCGTCGTTGAGCAGGTGCAGCGAGTCGGCCCACTGGGTGCTCTGTGGGCCACCGAGGCTGGCGATGAGCTGGTCGATCGTCATCCCGGTCGCGCCGAGCACGCCGTTGACCGTCTGGGTCGTGGTGTGGACCGTGTTCGACAGGATGCCGCTCAGGTTGAGCCCGTTGAGCAGGTCGGCGAGGCCGCGGGTGATGCCGCCGACCGGGCCGTAGTTGATCGGCGCCGCCTCTGCGGCGTCGTCGCCGACCGTGAAGGTGATGCCGTCCTTGCTCGGCAGGTAGATCTCGTCGCCGGCGAAGGCGGTGGCGACCTTGACGGTCCGCGCGCCGCCGCCGACCTGGACGGTGCGGACGGCCTTGCCCGAGGAGGCCGTCGTACCGGATCCGAGGTCTCCGCCGAAGTCGAGCGACATCGTCTTGTCGGCCACCGGCTCACCGAAGCGCGCACTGTTGGGTGTCGCGTCGATCAACTGACCGACCAGGCGTGCCGTGCCGCCGGGCTGGGTGCGCGCCGTGCCGCGGTAGAAGGTCGAGGTGGTCCGCTTGGTGAGGTTGGTGGCGCTGGAACCGTTGAGACCGGTGTAGATCGGGTCGGTCGCGACGGAGGCACCCACCGTGAGCGGGCCGGCCGGGAGGTCCGGCAGGCCGACGGTGAGGGTTGCGCGTCCGTTGGCGTCGGTGGTGACCTGACGCTCGCCCACACCCGGGACGTCGACAGTGACGTCGCGCTGTCCCGCGGCCTGGCCGCTGATGCCGTTGCCGACGACGGTGGTGTTGACGGTGATCGCGAGATCTTCGCCGGTCACGACGGACGACGGCAGCGTGACCGCAACGCCTGCCTTGTTGTCGAGATTGATGATGATGTTGCTGCGCTCGCCCTCGGCCTGGAGCGTGCAGCCCAGGTTGCCGAATCCGGAAGCGACGGCGTTGCGGGTCCAGGACCGGATCCGGTACTGACCGCGCGGTTGGCCGACGCTGTTCCAGGTGGTGGTGAGCGCGCCCGTGCCGCCCTTGTTGGCGGTGTGCACGACGGCGCCGTCGGCGACGCGCGTCACCTCGAGGCGCGAGGTCACAGCCGGGCTGTGCACGAAGTTGCAGCCGTTGGTCGCGCCCGACTCAGCGATCGCCACATTCCCCGAGACGGTGGCGTTGTTGCTCGGGCCGGTGAGCGCGGCTTGTGCGGCGCTGGCGGGGAGCAGCGCAAGGAGCGATGCTCCCAGCGCTGTCACGGCGCCGGCGGCGGCCATGCGGCGCGGACCTGACCGCACACGCGGGATGGGGGGATGACTGACAGTCACTCAGGACCTCCTGCAGCGGGGTGTCCCGGACGGGGGATGGGACACCTGAAACCTGAGGAACTCCTGAATGTGAGTTGGGTTACGGTTTGGGCGAGAAATTCTGGGGAACGCTCGCCGACTTCGCGCAGGCCCAGGCCTCGACGCTCCGGGCCATCAGGACCCGGGAGGCCCCACGACCAGGGCGATGCCCGTCAGAGCGGCGACAGCGACGAGACCGACGGCCAGCCCACGCAGCGGGTTGGTGAGCAACCACGCGACCACCCGGTCCGGGAGCGAGGTGGTCGCACCGGCGGGCAGCCGCCACGAGTCGGCCAGCCAACCCTTGCGGATCGCCCACCACTCGAGCGGCAGGGTGGCGAACGGCGGGATGGCGGCGAGCAGTGCGAGGAGGCCACGGCCGGGCGACCAACGCCGGTCGACCCACGTCACGATGGTGACCACGCCGTAGGCGATGAACACGACGCCATGGACCATGCCGAAGATCCGGACGCCCAGTGCGTTGTCGGCGGGGCCGTACTTCAAGAACATGCCGAACAGCAGGCAGGCCCACGTGATCGCCTCGGCGATCGCGACAGTCCGGAAGAGCCGGGTGGGGGTGGTCATCGGTTGCCTTCCTCCTGGGCCAACGCGGCCTTCCACTCACGGAAGGTCTCCTCGGTGCGGCCCTGTTTCCAATAGGCGGAGATCGAGACGTCGGCGCGCGGGACCGCGCGCTCGGCGTACAGGTAGGGCCGGATCTCCTTCATGACGGCCTGTCCCTCACCGTGGACGAAGGCGTGCACACGGCCCTCACGCCAGGGCAGCGCCTTGACGGCGTCGGCGAGTCCGGGGTGGCTCGGGTCGGAGCGGTGCAGCCAGGTGAGCTCGACGTCGGCGGGGCACGCGACGTCCTGTTCGTACGCCGGCCCGTCGACCTGCAGCACGACGGCGCCGGTCGCGTCGTCGGCGAGAGTCGCGAGCGCCTGGCGGATGGCGGGGATCGCCGCCTCGTCGCCGGCGAAGAGGTGCCAGTCGGCGGCCGGGTCCGGCGCATAGGCGCCACCGGGGCCGCGGACGTGGATGCTGTCCCCGGGCTCGGCGTTGGCAGCCCACGGTCCGGCGACGCCCTCGTCACCGTGGACGACGAAGTCGATGGCGAGCGTCCCGGCGGCGACGTCGGGAGCGATCGCCGTGTAGGTCCGCAGTGTGGGCCGTCCGCCGGTCTCGAGCTCGGCCACGTCGCCGAAGACCAGCTTCACGTAGCGATCGGTGAAGGCGCTGTCGGCGAAGGCCGCAAGATCACCGGAGAAATGGAGTCGGACCATCCCCGGGGTCACCTGCTCGCGGGACGTGACGGTCAGCAGGGTGATCGGCTTGCTCACGTCTGCCGAGGGTACTCGTGTGACCCAGCTCGCTCAGCCTCCGGCGCCCCTCCAGCGGCCGAGACGATCAGGCGCCGAAGCGGCGCTCGCGTTGGGCGTAGGCCCGGATCGCGCGCAGGAAGTCGACGCGCCGGAAGTCAGGCCAGTAGGCCTCGCAGAAGTAGAACTCCGACTTCGCGCTCTGCCACAGCAGGAACCCGCCGAGACGCTGCTCCCCCGACGTCCGGATGACGAGGTCGGGATCCGGCTGGCCCTTGGTGTAGAGGTGCTCCTCGATGTGCTCGATGTCGATGAGCTGGGCGAGGTCCTCGAGCGAGGTCCCCTTGGCGGCGTGCTCGGAGAGCAGCGAACGGACCGCGTCCGCGATCTCGCGACGACCGCCGTAGGCGACAGCGACGTTGACGATCATCCCGTCGACGTCCGCCGTGGCCTCCGCGGCAGCCTTGAGACGTTCGGCTGTCGAGTCGGGAAGCAGGTCCAACGCACCGACCGGGTGCAACCGCCAACGACGCTGGTCGGCGAGGGAGTCGACGGCCTCGACGATGATCTCCAGCAACGGCTCGAGCTCGGCGGCGGGCCGATTGAGGTTGTCGGTCGAGAGCAGCCACAAGGTGACCACCTCGATGCCGACGTCATCGCACCAGCCGAGCAGCGGCTCGATGTTGGCTGCTCCCGCGCGATGACCGTGGGCGGTGTCCTGGCCGACCGCCTTGGCCCACCGGCGGTTGCCGTCGAGCATCACCCCGATGTGCTTCGGCAGCGAATCGGGCATCCGGCGAAGCATGCGCGCCTCGTAGGCGGGGTAGAGCACCCGTCGTACGCCTCGCCTCCAGTCAGCCACGAACCGATCCTAGACGCACTCGGACGCCCGGCGGGCTGACACGATGAGGACACACTCACACCACGATCCACCGCACGACGCTGGACCAGACAGACAGGACCCACCATGACCTCAGCCGCCTGGCACCCGGACCCGACCGGACGCCACGAACTCCGCTACTGGGACGGCACCCAGTGGACCGACCACGTGTCCGACAACGGCGTCCAGTCGACCAGTTCGATCGCCGGGGACGGCGGCACCGGCGGATCGACCGAGTCCGGTACGACGTCCACCTCCGTCTCCGCTTCGGACCAGTTCCCGCAGCAGAGCTCCCAGCCGGCGTCCCAGGCTGCGACCCAGCAGGGGTTCGCCGGCGGCCAGCAGGTCCCCGCCGATGCCTTCGCCGGGATCAGCGGCGAGCTGATCGACGGCCGCTTCGGTGAGGTCGACGGCTATGGTCCGATGCTGCAGAACAAGAAGATGTTGCGGGTGCGGGTCACCGAGCCGTTCATGGCCAAACAGGGCTCGATGGTGGCCTACCAGGGCAACGTCAACTTCGCCTACCAGGGCGGCGGCGCGGCCAAGTTCATGAAGAAGGCGCTCACCGGCGAGGGCGTCTCGCTGATGCGGGTCGAGGGACAGGGCGACGTCTTCATCGCCGACCTGGCCCATGACGTCCACATCCTGCACCTGAACAACAGCGGTCTGACCGTCAACGGCAAGAACATCCTGGCGTTCTCGGCGTCACTGGAGTGGAACGTCGAGCGGGTCAAGGGCGGCAGCATGCTGGCCGGCGGGCTGTTCAACACGACCCTGCGCGGCACCGGCTGGGTGGCCATCACCACCGAGGGCCTGCCGGTCGTGCTCAACCCGGCCGAGGCGCCGACGTTCGCCGACGCCAACGCACTGGTCGCCTGGTCGATCAACCTGCAGACCTCGATCAGGTCGACGATGTCGGCCGGTGCACTGATCGGACGCGGGTCGGGCGAGGCCTTCCAGGTTGCCTTCCAGGGTCCGGGCTTCGTGATCGTGCAGCCGTCGGAGGGTCCGCCGATGCAGTCGGCCTGATCATTTCGGGCCACCCCTGGTGCGGTCGACGACGGCCGGATGAGCGTGAGATCACGTTCGTCCGGCCGTCGCCGCGTTCAGGCTCCCCCGATATCCTCGTGACATGAACATGGCCTTCCATCACGCGCAGCACGTGCGCTCGCGACTGGACGACCTCGGCGGCCAGATCAGTGACCGCGTCAGCGAGAAGGTCGCCGACATCAAGCCCAGACTCCGCGGCTGGATCCATCTGATCTCGACACCGCTCGTGCTCGCTGCGGGCGTCGTACTGATCTGCCTGTCCCCCACCGCGACCACCCGGGTCGGTTCGGCGATGTACGCCGGCTCGGCGCTGCTGCTCTTCGGCACGTCCGCGCTCTACCACCGCGGCACCTGGTCGCCGAAGGTCTGGACCGTGCTCAACCGGTTCGACCACTCCAACATCTTCTTGTTCATCGCCGGGTCCTACACGCCGTTCGCGCTGATCCTGCTCGAGGGCAGTTCGCGGGCGATCATGTTGTCGGTGGTGTGGACCGGTGCGCTGCTCGGCATCGCGTTCAAGTTGTTCTGGCCGACGGCGCCGCGCTGGATGTCCGCCCCGATCTACATCGCGCTCGGTTGGGCGGCGATCTTCTTCATCCCCGCCTTCTTCGAGGGCGCCACCGCGCTGGGGCTCGGCATCGGGATCGCGATCTTCGTGCTGATCGCGGTCGGCGGCGCGCTCTACACCGTCGGCGGCCTGGTCTACGGCTTCCAGTGGCCGAACCCGTCGCCGCGGGTGTTCGGCTTCCACGAGATCTTCCACGGGTTCACCGTCGCGGCGTTCGTGGCGCACTATGTCGGCGTCTCGCTGGCGACGTACTCCTTGCGCTGACCTCTGTCAGGCGCGGGTCAGCAGGACCAGCACCTCGGCGTGCGGGGTCTGCGGGAACATGTCGAACAGCCGCGCCCTCACCATCTGGTACGACGGCAGGTCGGCGAGGTCGCGCGCCAGGGTCTCGGGGTTGCAGCTGGAGTAGAGGACGTGCGGCGCGCCGGACTCCTCGAGCCGCCGGGCGAGGTCGGTGCCGAGGCCGCGTCGAGGCGGGTTGACCACGACCAGGTCGGCATCGCCGAGCAGGGCGGCGTGTTCGGGCGCGGTCGCGTCGCCGACGGCGAAGTCGATCCGTCCGGGCAGTGCTGCGTCGTCACGGGAGCGTTCGGCGGAGGCGATGGCGTCGGCGCTGATCTCGATGCCGGTGACGTGCCGGTCGGGCGCCGCCAGGTGGAGGGCGAAGCCGCCGACACCGCAGTAGAGGTCGATCACGCGTTTCGGCGCGAGCTCATCCACCCATTCCGTGGCGGTGGCGTAGAGCGCGGTGGCGATCGCGGTGTTGGTCTGGAAGAACGAGCGGGGCCGCAGGTGCAGGGTGACTCGCTCGTCGGGTGTGGGGCCCATCCGCATCGCCAGCGTGTCGGCGTCGGTGAGCACGATCTCGCGCTCCCCCTCCAACACTGCGCGATGGTCGGGCTGCACGTTGAGCGTCACCACCCTCGTCTCCGGAAGCTCCTCGACGAGCCACGACAGGTGTTTGCGCACCCGCGCCTCCACGGCCGTCGAGCGGACCACGAGTCGCACCATCAGCTCGCCGTCCGGGGACTCGGTGACCAGCAGGTGCTTGAGCTCGCCGCGTTGAGCGACGGGCGCCGTGGAGCCGACGTCGTACGGCGTCAGGTTGGCGCGCCGTACGAACTCGGCAAGCACCGGCAGGGCGCCTACGATCCCGGGCAGGTGCAGGGCACAGTCACGCAGGTCCACACCCCCGTCGGGGCCAAGAATCCCGAGCGTGGGCGCGTCCGCGGTGCCGCCGATGACCATCTTGGCCTTGTTGCGAAAGCCGCTCGGCGGGCTGGTGACGGGCGGCAACCACGCCACCCCGGGACGGTCGATGAGCGCACGCGTCGCGTCGAGCTTGGCGGCCACCTGGTCGTCGTACCGCTGACCCAGCCAGGTGCAGGACCGGCATTCCCCCGCCGTGAAGTGGGCGCAGTCGAGCACGGCGGGCAGCATGCCGCCAATCGTAGGCAGCGCTCGTGGCCCATTAGGCTGCGGCCGTGCCATCCCCGCTCGAACGCGTGCAGGCCGCGCCGGTCCTGGCGACCGTGCGCCGTCTCGAGGAGCGGATCGACGCCCGCTTCCCGGGCCGTGGCCTGCACCGGGTGGTCCGCGAGCTGGCGAGCCTGGTGGAGACGGTCGATGCGTCGACGGCCACCGCTCGCGGGCGGCGGTCGTGGCTGCGTCCGTTGTCGCGGTTCGGGATCGTGGCGATCGCAGTCGTGACGGCGGCGGTGATGGTCCTTGCGGTCCGCTCGGCGTTGGACGACGCGCCTGACGACGGGCTGGCGTGGATCCCGCTGCTGGAGAGCACCGTCAACGACCTGGTGTTCGCGGCGTTGGCGATCTGGTTCCTCTACTCGGTGCCCGAACGGCTGCAGCGGGCGAGCCTTCTCGAGCTGCTGCACCGGCTGCGATCCCTCGCCCACATCGTCGACATGCATCAACTGACGAAGGATCCCGAGCGGTTGCGCTCGGAGTTCGTCCCGACCGACGCGAGTGTCCCGGTGGACCTGAGTGCCGACGAGCTCGAGCACTATCTCGACTACTGCTCCGAGCTGCTCAGCCTGATCGGCAAGACCGCCGCGCTGTGCGCGGAGGCCTCACGCGACCCGGTCGTGCTCGACACCGTCAGCACCGTGGAGACGCTGACGGTGTCCTTGGAGCGCAAGATCTGGCAGAAGATCGCGGTGCTCAACCACCACCGCGCCAAGGGGACACCTCCCGGCGCATAGCAGGCGTGTCCGTTCATGCGCCGGGACCAGCGCGACACCCCGATCACTGCGGCGTGTCGCCCCCACCAGGCGCACGTTCGGTCACGTTCACCGCGCGCGGCCGGTGACCACCCGCTCGATGATCCGCGCCGCCTCGGGATAGCGCCCCGGCTCGGGACCGATGAAGGTCAGTCGGAGGTACGCCGCCGTCGGCTCGGCCGGGAACCACGCATCGCCCGCAGCGACCCAGACCCCGTCGGCCGCGCAGTCGCGCGCGACCTGGTCGGCATCGATGCCGACCGGGAGCCGGGCCCACAGGTGCAGCCCACCGGCAGGGACGTTGGAGAGGGTCAGTGACGGAGCGTGCTCGCGGACCGCCTCGACGAGCAGGTTCCTCCTCTCCCGCAGTTGGGTGCGCAGCCGGCGCCGATGGGCGCTCCAGCCGGGGTCGGTGACCACCTCGAGGGCAGCTTTTTGGAGCAGCCCGCTGACGTACATCGACTCGGCGGCCCGGTCGCCGAGGATCCGATCACGGGCCGGGCCGCGGGCGATCACGGCCGCGACCCGGATCGCGGGCGAGACGCTCTTGGTCAGCGACCGCAGGTAGACGACGTGCCCACTGTCGTCGCGAGCCGCGACAGGATGGGCGTGCGCATCGATGCCGAAGTCGTGCGCCCAGTCGTCGTCGATGAGGAAGGCTCCATGCCTCCGGACGATCTCGAGGACCTGGTCTGCCCGCTCCGTGCTCCACTGCGCGCCGGTCGGGTTGGCGAAGGTGGGCTGCGCATAGAAGGCCCGCGCGCCGGTCTCGCGGAATGACCGCTCCAGCTCGGCCGGGTCCGGGCCCCCGGCATCGCTCGGAATCGGCACGAGCTCGACACCGGCCTGCCGGGCGGCCTGGATCGCTCCCCAGTACGTCGGGGACTCGATGAGCAACGGATGGCCGGGTGCGACCAGAGCCCTGAAGATCGAGGCGAGCGCGCTCTGGCTGCCGGGTGCGATCACGACGTCGTTCAGCGTCGCTTCGGCGAGGTCGGCGGGCATGGCGTCGGCCAGTTCGGAGGCGAACCAGGCGCGCAACTCGGCGAGTCCCGCTGCGGGCGGGCGTGACGTCGCGGCCGCTCCACGTGCGGCTCGCCCCAGTGCTGCACGAACGAGGCGAACCGGCAGGAGATCGGGACCGGGATAGCCCGCGTGCAGGGCGATCGCCTCGGGCGGCGCGTCCTGCAGCGGTCCGGCGACCTTGGCCAGTTCGGCGCGCGGCGTCCGCAGGGCCGCGGTCTGCCATCCGAAGTCGGCAGCCGCGGATGGTCGTACCACCCGGACGAAGGTGCCGACCCCCGGACGCGCCTCGACCAGGCCCTCGGCCACCAGACGACGCAGCGCCTTCTGCACGGTGACCGGGCTGGCGGCGTACTGCGTGACGAGTTGGCGAGTCGACGGCAACTGGGCGCCTGCCGGCGCGACGCGGATCCAGGCACGAAGTGCCTCAACGATCCGCGCACTGCTATCGTCATTCATGACACAGAAGAGTAGCGCTATCGCGACCGCACCTCCACCGCTATCCGCCTTCGCGAGACCGTCCGGGCTGGCGTGGGGATTCGTCGGTGTCCTCGCGTTCTCCTTCACCGTCCCGCTGACGCGCGTCGCCGTGGGCGGGCTCGACCCACTGTTCATCGGCGCCGGACGCGCCGTCGTTGCCGGTCTACTCGCCGCCGGGGCGCTCGCCCTCACCCGCCAACACCTCCCGCGCGGCACGCAGTGGGCACGACTGGCGGTGGTCGCGGGCGGTGTGGTCGCCGGATTCCCGCTGCTGACGTCCTACGCCCTGACCGAGGTGCCGGCCAGCCACAGCGCGGTCGTCATCGCGATGCTGCCGGCGACCACCGCCGTGCTCGCGGTGCTCCGCACAGGAGAGCGGCCCGGCCGGGCGTTCTGGGTGTTCGCCGGGCTCGGCGCGCTCGCTGCGATCGGCTTCGCCGTCCTCCAGGGCGGCGGCCTCAGCCACGTCCAGCGGGCCGACGTACTGCTGGTGCTCGCGGTCCTCGCGTGCGCCGCGGGCTATGCCGAGGGTGGCGTGATCTCGCGCGAGCTGGGCTCATGGCAGACCATCTCGTGGGCCCTCGTCGTGGCGTTGCCCGTCATGGCGGGGCTGACCGTGATCAATGTGGTCGGGCATCCGCCGACAGCCACGCCCACCCAGTGGTTCTGTTTCGCCTACCTCGCCTGCGTGAGCATGTTCCTCGGCTTCTTCGCGTGGTACCGCGGGCTCGCGATCGGGCCGATGGCGCAGGTCAGCCAGGTCCAACTCGCCCAGCCGGTGCTCACGATCACGTGGGCGGGACTGCTGCTCGGCGAGCAGATCACGCCTGCGACGGCGCTCGGCGGACTGTTGGTGGTCGCGTGTGCCGCAGGGGCTACTTCGTCCCGCGCCCGTAGAGCCCCCGCACGACCTTCGTGAGCTGCTTCTCCTCCTTCTCGGTACGCCGGAAGGTGGTGAGCGCGATGGCGGGCTTGAACCGTTGACGCGCGATGGCGTGCGGATAGGTGAACTCGCGCAGTCCGTCGGGTCCGTGGATCCGGCCAAAGCCGGATTCGCCGACGCCGCCGAACGGCAGCGTGGGGATGCCGGCGAACGAGATGACGCCGTTGATGGCGGTCATCCCGGCCCGGAGCCGTTGGGCGATCTCCATGCCGTGATCCTTGGAGAAGACGGTCGAGCCGAGCGCATAGCGGGTGCCGTTGGCGCGTTCGATCGCTTCCTCGTTGGACTTCACCCGCGCGACGGTGACGGTGGGTCCGAAGGTCTCCTCCTGCACGGCCGCGGAGTCCTCGGGTACGTCGACCAGCACGGTGGGCTGCACGAAGCGGGCGCCGTCGGGGACCGGTCCACCGACCAAAGCCCGGCCGCCGCGGGCCAGGGCGTCGTCGATGTGGCGGCGGATGATGTCGACCTGCGACGGCATGGTGATCGGGCCGACCTGCCCGCCGGGCCGGGCTTGAAGTTTCTTGGCCTGGGCGACGAGCTCGTCGAGGAACTGGTCGTAGACGCGGTCGTGGACGTAGACCCGCTCGACCCCGGCGCAGGTCTGGCCGGCGTTGGCGGCAGCTCCCCACAGGGCTGCCTCGGCGGCCTCAGTCACGTCGGCGTCGTCGGCGACGATGAGCGCGTCCTTGCCGCCGGCCTCGATCACGACCGGGGTGAGCGTCTCGGCGCACGCGGCCATCACTCGCTTCCCCGTGGCGGTCGAGCCGGTGAACGCCACCTTGTCGACACCTGCCGAGGTGAGCGCGGCCCCGGTGGGGCCGTACCCGGTCACCACCTGGAGCACCGGACGCCCCACGGCTTCCAGGAAACTGGCGGCCAGCCACTCGCCGACGCCCGGGGTGTATTCGGAGGGCTTGAAGACGACGGCGTTGCCGGCCGCGAGGGCGTAGGCGATCGAGCCCATCGGCGTGAAGACCGGGTAGTTCCAGGGCCCGATCACGCCGACGACACCGAGCGGACGGTATTCGACGCTCGCGGCCTGGTTGACCATCAGCAGTCCGGGCGAGACGCTGCGTCGCTTGAGCACCTTCTCCGCGTGGCTCGCGGCCCACGCCAGGTGATCGATCGCCAGCGCGCTCTCCAGCAGGGCGTCGCCGGTCGGCTTGCCCGTCTCTCGCGCCATCACGGCGGCCAGCTCCTCCATCCGCCGGGCGATCAGCTTGCGCCACTTGACGAGCGCCTTCTTGCGTCCGTCGAAGCCGAGCGCCTGCCACCACTCGGCCTGCCGGCGAGCCGTGGCGACCGCGACTGCAACGTCGTCAGCCGAGTGGATCGGGTGGGTGCTGATGACCTCACCGGTGGCGGGATCGAGCGAGGTGAAGGTGTCGGCGGCGGGAGCGGCCTCGGTGCTGGTCACCTCTCGAACCTACTGCGCACCTCAGGTCAGCGGAATGGCCCGATGAACAACATCGCCAGCACCAGATGGGCAAGCACGACAATGCCTGCCCCGACGATCGCGGCGAACGGTCGACGACGGGCGATCCACTCCGCCACCTGATAGACCGCGGTGATCGCGGCGAGAGCGATGGTGACGTGGAGAAGGACGGCCAGCGCGATGCCCGTGACGACCCCGGCGATCGCGAACCTGCCCCACGTCAGCCCGAGCAGGAACGGGATCGCGACCGCAGCGGACAACCCGCCGAGCAGCTCCTCGCCGAATGGCCGGGCTCCCATCCACGGCACTCCGTCGATGACGTCGAAGAGGTCCAGCGTCGAGAGCACGCCCAGCACGATCACGGTGGCGACGGTGAGGACGGCCGGGATCAGATGTCTGAGGTGCTGTGCGCGGCTCCAGGACGTCGATCCGTGCCAGATCGTCGCGAGGGTCACGTCGGACCAGACCAGCCAACTGCGCACCGGTCCGGTGTCCGAATCCCGCATGGCAGCGCGGAAAACTCGAT
>JASLDK010000190.1 GCA_030145945.1 Nocardioides sp. | reverse complement strand
GCCAGCTCGGCGAACCTGTCACCCGGACCGGGGTTGTCGACGGGGCTGGAGCCACCGAAGTGACGCACCACACCCCACACGGCGTTCAGGCCCGTGGTGACGGCGCCCTCGGCCCAGCCTGCCGTCCACGAGATGTCGTCGCCGGCGAGGAAGATCCCACGCTGGTGCTCCGGCAGCCGGTCCTGGACGAAGTGCGAGAAGAGACGTCGCTGATAGCGGTAGTGGCCCGGAAGGTTGGCCTTGAACGCCCCCATGAAGTTGGGGTCCGACTCCCAGGACACCGTGATCGGGTCACCGACGATGTGGGACGCGATGTCAACGGTCGGATAGATCTTCCTCAGGGAGTGCAGCTGCAGTCGGACCCGTTCCTCGACCGGCAGCGCCAGCCACTTCAGCGCGTCGTCGTTCCACGTGTAGGACAGGCAGATCGAGGCGCTGTCGTCGTCCTCGAGGAGGTACGTCGCCCGGTTGAGGCGGTCGGTCAGCGTCATGCTCATCACGTCGCGCCCCGTCGCGGGATCGACGTCCTTCCAGAACGGGCGGTCCACGCGCACGAAGGTCTTCGACGACTGCATGTAGTGGGTGCGTTCCATCGCCATCCACATGGCGGGGGAGAAGAGCGACTCGTCGACGTCGATCCTGGCCGAGAGCAGCCACACCTGGCAGGTGACCACGACGGCGTCGTGCGACCGGGTCGTGCCCCACCGGTCGGTGACCTCGAAGCGCCCGTCCCCGCCGCGGGCGATCCTCGCGACGCCGGGCATGGGGGAACCGCCGTGCAGGGAGCGGAGCGAGGTGCCTTCGGGCCAGTGGGCACAGTCGGCGACCGCCTCCCACAGTCCGACGGGCAGCTGCTCGGCACCGCCGTGGATCATCTGGTGGTCCTCGTCGGCGTCGGTGAAGATGACCCGCAGGATCTCGAGCATCGAGTTGGGGAAGTCGGTGTCCCAGCCACCCGTGCCGAAGCCGACCTGTCCGAAGACCTCGCGGTGCCGGAAGCTGCGGGAGCCGAAGGCCTTGCTGTTCGCGAGGAACCCGGAGAAGGTCTCCTCGTCGAGGGTCAGGACGAGCCCGTTCCAGAGCTCCTTGATGCGAGGGACGTCGCGGCTCGCGATCGCCTGCTGCATGTCCTTGAACCCGACCTCGCCCAGTGCCTCGTGCCAGGCGTCGGCGACATCCTTGAGGAAGTCCGGCAGGTCGTCGTAGCCCCGGGCGTAGAACGACTCCCCGCCGAGCTCGACGACCGTGCTCGGGGTCGCTTCGGACAGCGGATTGGGGAACGGCGAGGTGCGCAGCCCGAGCTTGTCGATGTAGTGGAACAGCGCGCGCGACGACAAGGGGAACCGCATCCCGCCGAGTTCGGCGATGGGGCCGTGCGGTCCGCCGAAGGGCTGGGACCGCAGCCGCCCACCGATACGGTCGGCCTCGTAGACGACCGGCTTGAGTCCGAGGCGCATCAACTCGTGGGCGGTGACCATGCCGGAGAGTCCGCCGCCGATGATCGCCACCTCCCGGCCGTACTGGTCGTCGGGCACCGCGCCCAGTCCGGAGGGGTGGGCCAGGTGCTCGTCGTACCCGTAGGGGAAGTCGGGGCCGAGCATGGTGACCGGCGTCGGCGTGACGATCGCGGCATCGGGAGTGGTCTGGCCGGTGGTCATCGCGTGAGTCCTCCATAGATCTCGGGCCGCCGGTCGGCCAGGTGGGTGTTGGCCCGACGGGCGTCGTCCAGTGAGGCGGCCGTCAGCGTGCCGACGACGAGGTCCGCGTCGCGTCCGGCCCGGGCCAGGTCGACGCCGTCGGGACCGACCACGCAACTGAGGCCCGTGTAGGTCAGTTCGTGCTCGACGCCCGCGCGGTTCGCGTAGGCGACGGCCATCTGGTTCTCGAAGGCGCGGGCGGGGACGACCAGGGTGCTGACCGCGTCGTACGGCGCCATCAGCGCGGTCGGACAGGCGAGCAGGTCGGCTCCGGCGAGTGCGACCATCCGAACCTGCTCGGGGAACTCGATGTCGTAGCAGACCAGCAATCCGACGTCGTAGCCGTCGATCGTGCCGACCTGGGGCGTGCCGGTGCCGGGGGCGTAGGCGCCCGCCTCGTCCGGACCGTAGAGGTGGGCCTTGCGGTGGCGGGCCAGCACCGTGCCGTCCCGGTCGACCAGCTCTGCGGAGATGTGGACCTGCCCGCCGTCACGCTCGGGCCAGCTCCAGGCGATCGCCAATCCGTGCCGCTCGGCGGTGGCGGCCACGGCCTGCGCCATCGGACCGCCTGCCGGCTCGGCCAGGTCCGCGGCCTGAGGGGCGATGTCATAGCCGGTCAGGGTCAGCTCGGGTGCCACCAGCAGGCGCGCACCTTGAGCCGACGCGCGGGAGGCGCCATCGTCGAGCTCTTGGATCGCGGCCGGTACGTCGAGCAGGGGGCCGTCGGGCTGCCAAACGGCGACGACCAGCTGCGGGGCGCGGGACGTGGAGGTCACGCATCAGAATCTAGGGCTCGGCACCACACAAGATCGAGAGTCATGTGTTGCCGATGGTCGTCGATCTCTTGCGTGCCGGGTGGCCCATGTGGCGATCCGTTGCGCGCCAGGAACGGCTTTCAGTCCGGAAGCGTGCCCTGCTCGCGGCGGACCAACGGCGACAGGACGAGCTCACTTCTCGTCCGGGAGACGAACTCCTCGCCGGCGATCCGCTCCACGACCTGCTCGAAGTGCCGGATGTCCGTCGCCAGGATGTGCACGATCGCATCGGCCTCGCCGGTCACCGTCGACGCCGAGACGACCTCGGGATGCTTGTCGACAGCACCTCGGATCTCGGCCGGAGTGGTCGAGCCGTGGCAGTGCAGCTCGACGTACCCCTCCGTCGTCCAGCCCACCACGGTCGGGTCGACGCGAACGGTGAAGCCGGTGATCGCTCCGGACGCGACGAGTCGGTCGACGCGACGCTTCACCGCGGGGGCAGAGAGCCCGACCTGTTGACCGATCTGCGCGAAGGTGGCCCGACCGTCCTCGAGGAGGACGCCGACGATCAGCCGATCGAGTTGGTCGAGTTGCATGGCGCCATTGTCGCGGACCTGCCTCGGAGGGGTCGTAACGGTCATCGGCGATGGGTCGTTGCGCCAGCATGATCCGCGCACGCGTGACCACGGTCACCCTCGCCATCCTGCTCGCGCTCCTGGGGGCGGCGCTCGCGGTGCCGACGCCGACCTCCGCCGCTGTGCCGGAGGCCGCGGCCGTCGCCAAGCCGCACAAGAAGCCGAAGAAGCTCGAGGTCGTGGTGCTCTCCAATCGCGCTGACCTGGTCTCGGGCGGCGACGTCCTGGTCGAGGTGCGGATCCCGAAGGGCGTCAGGGCGAGCCGGGTGCGGGTGCGAGCGGGGAAGCGCAACGTCACCGGCCGGTTCGCCGTGCGCCAGGATGGTCGGTACGTCGGTCGCATCAAGCGGTTGAAGGTCGGCCGCACCGTGATCCGGGCCCAGGTCGCCAAGGCGTCCGGCAAGGCTGCGCGTCGCGGCCGTGCGGTCGTCGTGAACCACCCCAACGGCGGGCCGGTCTTCTCCGGTCCGCAGCGAGCGCACTACGTCTGCCAGGCGGGTGCGGTCGACGCGCAGTGCAACCAGCCGGCGTCGTACACATTGCTCTACAAGTCGACGAACCCGCTGGCAGCCGGTCTCGCGCCCTACGACCCGGCGAAGCCACCCAAGGATGTCGCGACCACGACGACCGACCAGGGCGTCAAGGTGCCGTTCGTGGTGCGCCAGGAGACCGGCTACCAGGCGCGTGACCAGTACAAGATCCTCACGCTGTTCCGACCTGGCCAGAAGTGGAAGCCGTGGGCGCCGCAGGACCAGTGGAATCACAAGGTCCTGATCACCCATGGCGGGAGCTGCGGCGCGAGCATGACGCCGGGCGAGGCTCCGGTCGCCGACCTGAGCGGCACCCTCCCTGCACTGCCGTTGATGTCGTCGACGTACGAGACCGCTCTCGGCAAGGGGTTCGCGGTGCTGTCGACGGCGCTCGACAACACCGGCCACAACTGCAGCCTGGTGACCGCGGCGGAGTCGTTGGTGATGGCGAAGGAGCGGTTGGTCGAGCAGTACGGCGAGATCCGCTACACCATCGGCACCGGCTGTTCCGGGGGCTCCATCACCGAGCAGACCGTCGCGAACGCCTATCCGGGGATCTACCAGGGCCTGATCACGGCCTGCACCTATCCGGACGCGATGAGCACGGCCGCGCAGTTCGCGGACCTGCACCTGTTGCGTGGCTACTTCGAGAAGCCCGGCTCCTGGGATCCGCTGGCGCTGTGGCTCCCGACCCAGTTCGGCGATGTCGAGGGACACCTGACCCATCTCAACGCCGTGACGTCCGACGAGCTGTTCCTCAAGGCCGCGATCAATCCGTCGCAGGCATGTCCGGGCAGCCGGCCCACCGTCCCGGGCGACGTCACGAGCCTGTACGACGCCGCGACCAACCCCGGTGGCGTGCGGTGCTCGGTGCCGGAGATGCTGAGGAACGTGCTCGGCCCGCGTGAACCGGCGGTCTGGTCGCCCGCCGAGCGGGCCGTCGGGCACGGCTTCGCCGGGCTACCGGTCGGGAACGAAGGCATCATGTACGGTCTCCGGGCTCTGGAGGCCGGCCGGATCACCGCCACCCAGTTCGTCGACCTGAACGCGAAGATCGGTGGCGTCGACATCGACGGCAAGTCGATCCCACAGCGGCTGCCGGGGGATCGGACGGCAGCGCGCAACGCCTACCGCAGCGGTGCGATCAACGAGTTCTCCAACGTCTCCGACGTGCCGATCATCAACATCGGGGGTCCTGATCCGGGTCTGGCCCACGACTATGCGCACGCGTTCTGGGTCGAGGACCGGCTCCAGCGCAGCCAGGGACACACGGACAACCGTGTCATGTGGTTCGGGCTGACGCCCCTCATCGGCGATCTCACCTGGACCGTCGAGGCGTTCAACTCCATGGACCGGTGGTTGAGCGCGATCGAGAACGACCATCGGTCGATCCCGCTCTCCCAGAAGGTGATCGATCGGCGGCCGACGGACGTCACGGACAGGTGCGCGAACATCCCCGGGCTGGACCTCGTCTCGGGACCGAACGGCCTGCTGTGCAAGATCCCGCTCGCGCAGACGCACCTCGGCTCGCCTCGGGAGGCCGCCGGTGCCCAGGTCCACAACGATCAGAACATCTGCACCCTCAAGCCGCTGGTCCGCTCGGAGATCAAGGCGAGTTTCACCAACGCCCAGTGGGCAAAGCTCGAGTCGGTGTTCGCGACAGGTGTGTGCGACTGGACCAGGCCCGGTGTCGGGGCAGAGCAGCGCAACCTGCCGTGGTTGGGATACGGCAACCTGGTCCGGGCCGACTACGGCGGCGTGCCGCTCGGCGTACGACCGAAGCGCTCGATGACGGGCTGGACGTCGCCGTCGTTCGCCTCGATGCTCGACCGGTGAACGCGGTGGGGCTGGGAGTCCTTCGCTCTGATCCACCACTAGCCTTGCGGGCGTGAACTCCTGGTTGTACGGCGCTGCGTTGGCGGTTGCCGGCATCGTCGCCGTGGTGCTCGTGGTTGACCTGGTCCGCGACCGTGCGGCTCAGGACGCCCACTTCATCGGGCTTGCTGTGCTCGAGCTGGTGATGGTGGTCCAGTTCGTCGGTGGCGTGATCGCCCTGGCGCGCAGCGAGCGCGAGATCGAGGGGGCGGTCTTCGTCAGTTACCTGGTCACCAACCTCCTGGTGCCGATCGTGGCCGCCTTCTTCGCGCTCGCCGAGCGGTCCCGGGTCGGTACGACGATCCTGCTGCTCGGTGTTGCCACGGTCGCCGGCCTCGAGGTGCGACTGTGGGACGTGTGGGGTGGTCAGGGTGTCTGAGCAGCCGACGTCCAGGCCTCCCTCCCAGGCGTTGTCCGAGGGCTGGGGTCGAGCCCTGGTGTTCGTCTACGGCCTGTTCGCGGTCGCGGCCACCGGGCGTTCCGCCGTCCAACTCGGCATGGAGCCCGACAAGGCACCGCTCGCCTACTCGCTGTCGCTCGTCGCTGCGGTGCTCTACCTCGTCGCGACGACCTGCCTGCTGCTCGGCGGCGAACGGGGCTGGCGGATCGCCGGCATCGCCGTGACGATCGAGTTGCTGGGCGTGCTGTCGGTCGGCGTGCTCAGTTATGCGGCGAGCGACCTGTTTCCCGATAAGACGGTGTGGTCACACTTCGGCCAGGGCTATGGCTTCCTGCCCCTGGTGCTGCCGATCGCCGGACTGGCGTGGCTGCGCCACACCCGGCCGCGAACCTGACCGATCCCGGGCTGACGAGTCAGCTGTAGCGGTGGTTCTTCGCGGCGTGGCCGCGCTCGCGGGTGCAGGTCTTGCCGCCCATGTTGCGGTGCCCGCACAGCGCTTCTCCGTCGGTGTCCCCGGTCTCGACAACCGCGGTCGGCCTGGATGCCTTCGTCTGCTTCGCGGGCTGGGTGGCCTTCGCGGGCTGGGGCGCGACGCGGCTTGCCGGCTTGCCGGCGCGCGCCTGCTCCTGGGCGAACCGGGCCTCCCGCAGGGCCCGGACAGCATCGAGCTTGCTCATTGACTGATCACGTGCACGACCCTAGGGGAGCGGGCCGACACAACTGCCGGCCGGCCTCCGCGAGATGCGGTGACCGACCGGCAGCAGCAGCGTCCGGACCGTGGGAAGTCAGACGACGTACGACGACGCTCGCTTCAACTCGGCCGCCGCCTGGACGACGATCCGGTCGATCAACTCCTCGCACGACGGCAGGTCGTCGATGACGCCGACGACCTGGCCACTGGCGAGGACGCCGGCCGAGGTGTCGCCCTCGACGAGTCCCGAACGGAGCATCGTGGGGGTGTTGGCCGCCAGGGCCATCTGACCCAGGGTGCGCCCCTGGGCCTTCTTCATGGCTCGGCCGTCCTTGAGCAGGTCCATCCACGACATCCCGGAGGACTTCTTGAACTCCAGGGTACGCCGCGCGGTGGGCCCGAGTCGGCGTACTGCGGAGGTCTCCTCGAGCGACTCGACGAGGTCGGTGCGCAGCATCCGGTGCGGCATCCCGTCGACCTTCACGGTGACCACGGTGTCGGTGAGCCCCTTGGTCAGGTACAGCTCCTTGACGTCCTGCGGGGCGGCGGAGTCGCGGGTGAGCAGGAAGCGGGTGCCCATGCCGGCCCCGGCGGCGCCGTACGACAGGGCTGCGGCCAGACCGCGCCCGTCGAAGAAGCCACCGGCCGCGACCACGGGGATGTCGACCGCGTCGAGAACGGTCGGCAG
>JASLDK010000122.1 GCA_030145945.1 Nocardioides sp. | reverse complement strand
CTTCGACCGCGTGACAGTCGACGGCACGGTGCGTGCGCTCGCCGTCGAAGACGGGTGTCAGGCCGCGGGACGACCGCCTGCCGACAAGTACCGCCTCGGCGCCGATCGCGTCTTCGGAGCGCTCGGTGCCGTGTGTGACGCACCCGCACTGGCCGGCCGCGACCTCGTCCGTCAGTTGGCCTTCGCCTTCCTCACCGGCAACGGCGACGCTCACGCCAAGAACTTCTCGGTGCTCCAGGACGGCTCGGGCGAATGGCGCGTCTCGCCCGCCTACGACCTGCCCTCTTCGCAGCTCTACGGCGACAACACGATGGCGCTCTCCGTGGGCGGACGGACCGATGCCGGCCTCGGCGCCGACGACTTCGTGGCACTCGGCGTCCGGTTGGGCGTCCCCGAGCGGGCCACCCGGCGGTTGCTCGACGACCTCACCGCCCGAACGGACCGTTGGCTACCCGATCTCGACCGGCTCCCGTTCGATGCGGGACGCATCCGCAAGCTGCGCCGCGTGATCGACCACCGGCGCCACCGACTGGCGGCCTGACGCTCTCAGACGTTGAAGCCCAGCGCCCGCAGCTGCTCGCGGCCGTCGGGGGTGATCTTGTCGGGGCCCCACGGCGGCATCCAGACCCAGTTGATCGCGACGTCGTTGACCAGTCCCTCGAGCGCGGAGTTGGTCTGGTCGGTGATCACGTCGGTCAGCGGACAGGCCGCGGAGGTCAGGGTCATGTCGAGGACGAGGTTGGTGCCCTCGTCGACGTGCATTCCGTAGACGAGACCGAGGTCGACGACGTTGATGCCGAGCTCGGGGTCGACGACGTCCTTCATCGCCTCCTCGATGTCGGCCAGCGCCACATTGGTCGAGGCGTTGGTGCTCGCCTCGGCGAGTCCGCGGGCCTCCGGCACGTCCGGGAGGTCGCTGTGGTCGTGCGCCGCGTGGCTGTGACCGTGCCCGTGTCCCGAGTGGTCGTGACCGGCGTGATCGTGCGCGTGGTCGTGACCAGCGTGGTCGTGGTTGTGCTCGCTCATGCCTTGTCAACTCCTGATTGTCCGTTTGCGTCGCCGGCGATCACCTGGGCCGTCGCGTCCTTCCACGCCATCCACGACAGCAGTGCGCACTTCACCCGCGCGGGGAACTTCGCGACCCCGGCGAACGCGATGCCGTCCTCGAGGACCTCCTCGTCGGGCACGACCGCGCCCTTGCCCTGCATCAGGGTCAGGAACTCCTGGTGGATCGCCATTGCCTCTTCGACACTCTTGCCGACCACGAGGTCGTAGAGCACGGAGGCGGAGGCCTGCGAGATGGAGCAGCCGAGGGCGTCGTACGACACGTCGTCGACGACCTGGCCGTCCGTCCCGTCGGTCAGGTGCACGCGCAGGGTGACCTCGTCACCACAGGTCGGGTTGACGTGGTGCACCTCGGCGGTGTGGTCGTGCGCCTCGCGCAGACCCTTGCCGTGGGGGTTCTTGTAGTGGTCGAGGATGATCTCCTGGTAGAGCGCATCCAGCCCGTTCTGGTCTGTTCCGGGGGCAGTCATCCTCAGTCCAACTTGAAGTAGGAGCGCGTGTATTCCAGCGCCTCGACGAGCGCGTCGATCTCCCGCGGCTCGGTGTAGAGGTAGGACGACATCCGGGTCGAGGCCTGGACGCCGAAGCGTGCATGGGCCGGCTTCGCGCAGTGGTGACCGGCGCGTACGGCGATGCCGCGGCTGTCGAGCACCTGGGCGATGTCGTGCGGGTGCACGCCGTCGAGCTCGAAGGCGATGGCTCCCCCGCGCGCAGCGGGATCGAGCGGTCCCAGCACGGTCAGTCCCTTCACGGACTGCAGCCCCTGCAGGGCGTAGCCGGTGATGGCCTGCTCGTGGGCGTGGATCGCGTCGAGCCCGATGTGACCGAGGTATTCGACCGCAGCACCGAGGCCGATCGCCTCGACGATGGGGGGCGTCCCGGCCTCGAACTTGTGCGGGATCCCGGCGTACGTCGAAGCCTCCATGCGCACGGTCTCGATCATCTCGCCGCCGCCAAGGAACGGCGGAAGCTGGTCGAGGACGGCGCGGGAGCCCCAGAGGACGCCGATGCCGGTGGGACCGACGACCTTGTGCCCGGTGAAGACCAGCAGGTCGGGACGCTCCTCGACCGGCATCGCGGCAAGGTCGATCGGCAGTTGCGGCGCCGCCTGGGAGGCGTCGACGACGACGATCGCGCCGACCGCATGCGCCTTGCGGGCGACCTCGGCGATCGGGTTGATCGTGCCGAGCATGTTGGAGACCCACGTCAGCGAGACGACCTTGGTGCGCTCGGTGATCAGGTCATCGATGTTCGACAGGTCGAGGCGGCCGTCATCGGTGACGCCGAACCACTTCAGCGTCGCACCCGTGCGCTGCGTGAGCAGCTGCCACGGCACGATGTTGGAGTGGTGCTCCATCTCGGTGATCACCACGTCGTCGCCGGGCCCGACCTGCAGGTCGGACTTCCAGGCGAGCGTGTTGGCCACGAGATTGAGCGCCTCGGAGGCATTCTTGGTGAAGATCACTTCGTCGCGCTCGGGAGCCCCCAGGAAGGCGGCCACCTTGTCCCGTGCTCCCTCGAACGCCTCAGTCGACTCCGCGCCCAACTGATGCATGGCGCGGGCGATGTTGGCGTTGTGCCGCTCCAGCTGGTCGACCATCGTGTCGATGACGACCTGAGGCTTCTGCGAGGTGTTCGCGCTGTCGAGATAGATCAGCGGCTGCCCGCCCGCGAGCGTGCGCTCGAGGATCGGGAAGTCCTTGCGGATCACCGCCAGCTCAGGGAGCAGACCGGGAAGGGTCATGATCAGACCCCGGCGTTGGTGAAGCGCTCGTAGCCGTTGGCCTCCAGCTCGTCGGCGAGCTCGGGTCCGCCGGACTCGGCGATGCGACCGTCGACGAACACGTGCACGACGTCGGGCTTCACGTAGCGCAGGATCCGCGTGTAGTGCGTGATCAGCAGCAGACCCTTGCCGTCGCGGGCGGCGTACTCGTTGATGCCGTCGGAGACGACCTTGAGCGCGTCGATGTCGAGACCGGAGTCGATCTCGTCCAGGATCGCGAACTTCGGGTCGAGCAGATCGAGCTGCGCGATCTCGGCGCGCTTCTTCTCACCACCGGAGAAGCCCTCGTTGACCGAGCGGCTGGAGAAGGCGGTGTCGAGCTTCATCTTGCCGAGCGCGCCGTTCACGTCCTTGACCCACGTGCGCAGCTTGGGCGCCTCGCCGTCGACGGCCGTCTTGGCGGTGCGCAGGAAGTTGGACATCGAGACGCCGGGAACCTCGACGGGGTACTGCATCGCGAGGAACAGACCCGCGCGGGCACGCTCGTCGACGCTCATCTCGAGCACGTTCTCACCGTCGAGGAGGACCTCACCGCCGGTGATCGTGTATTTCGGGTGACCAGCGATGGAGTACGCCGTGGTCGACTTGCCGGAGCCGTTGGGGCCCATGATCGCGTGGGTCTCGCCGTCCTTGATGGTCAGCGTGACGCCCTTGAGGATCTCCTTGGCACCATCTTCGGTGTCGACGGACACCTGCAGGTTCTTGATCTCCAACGTGCTCATGCCGGGGTGACTCCATTCGCAGTGGTGGTGATGTCGACGTAGACGTCCGTGCCTCCATCGGCATTGACACGCAGTTCGACGGGGAAGGTGGCAACCGGTTCGGTCGCCGGGAGGTTGGTGGGCTTGCCGGTGCGCAGGTCGAAGCACGAGCCGTGCAGCCAGCACTCGATGGTTCCGCTCTCGACCTCTCCCTCGGAGAGGGCGACGGCCGCGTGCGTGCACAGGTCCTGCAGCGCGAAGACCTCGTCGCCGTCACGTGCGACGGCCAGGTCGTAGCGGTCGACGGTGACCGCAAGGGCCTCGTCGGTCGGTACGTCGGCCAGCGCGCAGGCGCGTTCGAAGGTCACAGCTCCCCCACGACGTTCTTGGCGAGCTCCGCCTCGACCGTGGTGAGCAGCTTCTCCTCGAGCTCGGGCACGTCGATCTTGCGGATCAGGTCGTTGAAGAAGCCGTGCACCACCAGGCGCTGCGCCTCCTTCTCCGACACGCCGCGCGAGCGGAGGTAGAACAGCTGCTCGTCGTCGAAGCGCGCGGTCGCGGACGCGTGGCCTGCGCCCTCGATCTCGCCGGTCTCGATCTCGAGGTTGGGCACGGAGTCGGCCTGGCAACCGTCGGACAGGACCAGGTTGCGGTTCTCCTCGTAGGTCTCGATGCCCTCGGCGACCTTGCGGATCAGCACGTTGCCGATCCACACGGTGTGCGCCTTCTCGCCCTGCAACGCGCCCTTGTAGATCACGTTGGACTTGGTCCGCGGGGCGGTGTGGTCGACGAACAGCCGGTGCTCGATGTGTTGGCCGGCGTCGGCGAAGTAGAGCCCGAGGCCCTCGTAGGACCCGCCGGGGCCGGCGTAGTCCGCGGTGCTGTCGCTGCGCACCACGTCGCCCCCGAAGGTGACGGCGACGTGCTTGAGCGAGGCGTCACGACCGATCCGGGCACGCTGGCTGACGACGTGGACCGCGTCGTCCTCCCAGTCCTGCACGGTGACGAAGGTCAGGTTGGCGCCGTCCTCGACGACGACCTCGATGTTCTCGGCCCAGGTGGCGCTGCCGGAGTAGACGACCACGACGGTCGCCTTGCTGAACTTGCCGGCACGCACCAGCAGATGAGCAGCGGTGGCGTGCTCGGTGCCCGTGCCGGTGAGCCGGATCGTCGTCGCACCGTCGATGACGGCATCGGCGGGGATCTCGACCTCGTAGACCGACGTCGCCGCATCCCACACCCGAGCCGAGATCCTGTCGAGCGGGATGAAGCCCGACGTACCGCGCTTCGAGTCGGCGGCCGGGACGGACTGGGCGCTCACGCCCTCCGCAAGGTCGGCCTCGACCTTGAACGACGAGCCGTCGAGGGCGGCGTCCTTGTGGACGTCGCGCAGCCGCTTGAGCGGGGTGAACCGCCAGATCTCCTCGCGACCGGTCGGCACCTCGTGGGCGCCGATGTCGAAGGATCCTTCGGGGTGGAGATGGCTCTCGACCTTGTCGAGCTCGAGCGCGTTCCCCAATACTTCGGCAGTCATCAGCCGACGGCACCTTCCATCTGCAGTTCGATCAGTCGGTTGAGCTCGAGGGCGTACTCCATCGGGAGCTCCTTGGCGATCGGCTCGACGAAGCCGCGCACGATCATCGCCATCGCCTCGTCCTGCTCCATGCCACGCGACATGAGGTAGAACAGCTGGTCGTCGTAGACCTTCG
>JASLDK010000120.1 GCA_030145945.1 Nocardioides sp. | reverse complement strand
AGCGGGCCCGAGCCGCCGCGCCAGGCGCTGGCGCCGACCTGCCCGTCAGGCATGATCAGGGACTCCATGCGCTTGAAGTAGGGCAGGCAGTGCAGGTAGTCCCAGCTCTCCATGCCCGGGTCGCGCGCCCATCGCTCGTAGTCCATCGGGTTGCCCCGCTGGAAGATCATCCCGTTGATGCTGCTCGACCCGCCGAGCACCTTGCCGCGGGCGTGGAAGACCCGCCGGCCTCCCATGTGCGGCTCGGGATCGGTTTCGTAGCGCCAGTCGTAGAGACGGTTGCCGATCGGGATGGGCAACGCCGCCGGCATGTGGATGAACGGGTCGATCAGATAGTCGGAGCGTCCGGCCTCGAGCACCAGCACGGTCGTGCCGGGATCGGCGGAGAGCCGGTTGGCGAGGGCGCACCCCGCGGAGCCTCCGCCCACGATCACGTAGTCGTACTGCTCCGCACTCATCTCGGTCCCGTCCCGTCTATCCGGCGAACCAGCGCTGCTCGGCCGGTCGGATGTTGTGCCACACGTGCTTGGTCTCGCGGTACTCCTCGAGTCCGGCCAGCCCGAGCTCGCGGCCGGTTCCCGACTGCTTGAAGCCGCCCCACTCCGCCTGGGGGACGTAGGGGTGGTAGTCGTTGACCCACACCGTGCCCATGCGCAGCAGGCCGGCGACCCGCTGGCCCTTGCCGGCGTCCTGGGTCCACACCGCGCCTGCGAGCCCGTAGATGCTGTCGTTGGCGATCCGCACCGCCTCGTCCTCGTCGGTGAAGGTCTCGACCGTCAGCACCGGGCCGAAGGACTCGTCCTGGGTGACGGACATGTCGCTGCGGCAGCCGTCGAGAACGGTGGGCAGGTAGTAGAACCCGTCGGCCAGCTCCGGATCCTCGGGACGCCGACCCCCGCCGCGCAGCACGGCTCCTTCGGCGAGCCCGGCGGCGACATAGGCCTCCACCTTGTCGCGGTGGGCCGCACTGGTCAGCGGTCCGGTCTCGGCCTCGTCGTCGAACGGACCACCGAGCCGGATCCGCCCAGCCCGCTCGACCAGGGCGTCGACGAAGGAGTCGTGGATCGACTCCTCGACCAGGAGCCGCGCACCGGCGGAGCAGACCTGTCCGGAGTGCAGGAAGACCGCCGTGAGCGCGAAGTCGAGGGCAACCTCGAGGTCGGCATCGGCGAACACGATGTTGGGGTTCTTGCCGCCCAGCTCGAGTGCGACCTTCTTGACGGTGCCTGCAGCAGCCGCCATCAGTCGGCGCCCGGTGGCCAGGCCACCGGTGAAGGAGACCAGGTCGACACGCGGGTCCTCGGCCAGCGGCGCACCGGCGTCGGGCCCGGCGCCGAGGATCAGGTTGCCCACACCGGCCGGCAGACCGGCCTCGGTCAGCAGCCGCATCAGGTGAAGGGCGGTGTGCGGCGTCAGCTCGCTGGGCTTGAGCACGAAGGTGTTGCCTGCCGCCAGACAGGGCGCGACCTTCCACGCGACCTGGAGCAGCGGGTAGTTCCAGGGGGCGATCAGCCCGCACACGCCGACCGGCTCGTGGACGATCCGGCTGACGACGTCGGGATTGCCGGTGTCCACGACGCGGCCGGCGTCCTCGGCCGCGATCCGGCCGTAGTGGCGGAACACGCCGACGATGTCGTCGATGTCGTACTCCGACTCGACCAGACGCTTGCCCGTGTCGAGCGACTCCATCCGGGCCAACTCAGCCTTGTCGCGGACGAGCAGGTCGGCTACCTGCAGCAGCAGGTCGCCGCGGTCGCGGGCCGGCGTACCTGGCCAGGGTCCGGCGTGGAAGGCCCGGTGGGCTGCAGCGATCGCCTCGCGCGTGTCGTCGGCTGCGGCCTCGTCGACCTCGGCGACCAACGAGCCGTCCGCAGGGCAGCGGATCTCCCGGCGTCCGCTCGCGGCGGGCGAGCGCCATTCCCCGTCGATGAAGAGATCGGGCACTGCGCCACCTCCTTCCGGGGATCCTCTTGTTGCGCATGACGCACGTCACTTCTCGCTGCGCAACGCCTTGAGAATGCTGCGATCCAGCGCCCACGTCAAGGACCTGACGTGATCCCGATCACTCTCGCCAGCTCCACCCGAGCCGGTGGGAGACCTCCGCGGCCGCCGCCAGACACCGGGGAATCACGACTTCGAGCCGCTCGGGGGACAGCCGGAAGGTCGGTCCCGAGACGCTGGCCGAGGCGATGATGTCGCCGTGGGCGTTGCGGATCGGCGCGGCCACGGCGGTGAGACCGACCTCGAGCTCGTCGACGGCCAAGGAGTAGCCCTGCTCACGGATCGTCGCCAGTTCCTTGCGCAACAGGGCCTTGCTGGTGATGGTCGCCGGCGTGAACCGGGCCAGCGATCCGAGTGCCGCGGCCAGCTGCTCCGGTGTGAGCTCGCAGAGCAGCACCTTGCCGTTGCTCGTGGCATGCAGCGGGATGTGCTGTCCGACCCAGTTGTGCGACTGCAGCGCCGACGAGCCGGCGACCTGGTCGAGGTAGAGCGCCGCATGCTCGGCCCGGACCGTCAGGTTGACCGTCTCCCCCGTGTCAGCGGCGAGCTGGCGAGTGATCGGTCGCGCCTCCTGCACCAGGTCCAGGCGCGCGGTCGTCGCGCCGGCAAGACGGAGCAGGCCGACACCGAGCGAGTAGCGCCCGCGATCTCCGGCCTGTTCGACGAGCCGGTGTGCCTCGAGCGTGGAGACCAGCCGGAAGGCCGTCGACTTGTGGACGTCGAGCTCAGCGGCGATCTCGGTGACCCCGGCCGTGCCCAGCCGAGCCAGGACCTCGAGGATCGTCAGCGCCCGGTCGACCGACTGCACGCTGGCAGGCTCGGTGTTGCTCATGGCGCAACGATATTCCCGATGCGGCACACGTCAATGGCCGCTCGGATCTCGGATCACCTCTGCCTAACGGAACACCACCGTGCGGTGACCGTTGAGCAGGACCCGGGACTCCGCGTGCCAGCGGACAGCGCGCGAGAGCACCTGCGCCTCGACGTCACGCCCCGCGGTCACCAGTTGATCCTGGTTGTAGCCGTGGTCGACGCGGACGACGTCCTGCTCGATGATCGGCCCCTCGTCGAGGTCCGCAGTGACGTAGTGCGCTGTCGCCCCGACCAGCTTCACTCCTCGGTCGAAGGCCTGGTGGTAGGGCTTCGCGCCCTTGAAGCTCGGCAGGAACGAGTGGTGGATGTTGATCGCGCGCCCGCTCAGCTCGGTGCACAGCCGATCGGACAGCACCTGCATGTAGCGCGCGAGCACGACCAGGTCGATGTCGTGCTGGGCGATCAGCTCGAGCAGGCGGTCCTCGGCCTTCTCCTTGGTGTCTGTCGTCACCGGGATGTGGACGAAGTCCAACCCATGGGCGCGGGCGAGCGGCTCGGCGTCGAGATGGTTGGACACCACGACCGGGATCTCGATCTGCAGCGATCCGGTGCTGTGGCGAAAGAGCAGGTCGTTGAGGCAGTGCAGTTGCTTGGAGACCATGATCAGGGTGCGGTACGGCGCCTTCGCGTCCCACAGCTCGAAGGTCATGTCGAACCGCGCGGCGACCTCGGCGAACTCGGCGCGCAGACCGTCGGCGCTCACGTCCTCCCCGGCCACGACGAAGTCGAGCCGCATGAAGAAGGTGTCGGTGATCTGGTCGCCGAACTGCTGGCTCTCGATGATGTTGCCGCCGTGGGCCACCAGGAAGCCCGACACGGCATGCACCACACCCGGTCGGTCAGGGCAGGTGAGGACGAGGACGAAGTCGCCGGCCGGGGCGCTGGCCATCCCCCCGACGCGCTGGACCACGCGCTCAGTCACCGAGCTCGGCCCGGCGCCGGATGACGTACTCACGCAACTCCTCCTCGATCGCCGCATCCAGCGGCGGCGCCTCGTATTCCTCGAGCTTCTTGCGATAGATCTCCTCGGCGCGGGTGTTCGCGTCCTTCCCCCCGTTGCGCATCCACCGCTCGTAGTTCTCCGACGAGGACAGTAGTGGCCGGTAGAAGCAGGTGCGGAAGCGCTCCATGGTGTGCATGGCGCCGAGGAAGTGACCGCCGTGTCCGACCTCCTCGTGGGCACCGAAGGCCATCGAGTCCTCGTCGATCTCCAGCGGCGTGAACTCGGCCTGCATCATCTGCAGCAGCTCGATGTCGACGATGAACTTCTCGTAGCCGGCGACCAGGCCGCCCTCGAGCCAGCCGGCCGAGTGCATCACCCAGTTGGCCCCGGCCAGGAAGGTCGGCAGCATCGTCATCAGCGCCTCGTAACCCGCCTGAGCGTCAGCCACCTGGGATGACGTCAGGCCGCCACCGGTGCGGAACGGGAGCCCGAAGTGGCGGGCGATCTGACCGGTGCACAGCAGGCCGAGGCCTGACTCGGGGGTTCCGAAGGTCGGCGAGCCCGACTGCATGTCGATGTTGGACAGGAACGAACCGAAGATCACCGGGGTCCCGGGCCGGATCAGCTGCGACAGCGCGATGCCGGAGAGTGCCTCGACGATCTGCTGCACGAGAGCGGCCGGAATCGTCACCGGCGACATCGCACCCATCAGGATGAAGGGTGTCAGGACGACCGGCTGGCCTGCTCCGGAGTATTCGAACTGCGCCTCGAGCATGCGGTCGTCCCAGCGCAGCGGCGAGTTGCAGTTGATCAGGGAGATGGTTGCGGGTGTCTTCTCGATCGCCTCGCGCGAACCGAACAGGATCGAGGTCATGGCGAGCGTGTCAGCGGCGTTGACCCCGGAGACGACGTTGCCCATGTAGACCTTGTCGGTCAGCGTCTGCAGCGCCAACGTCATGTCGAGGTGTCGGCTGTCGAGCGGCGTGTCGTTGGGCTCGCAGATCACCCCGCCGGCCGAGTCGAGGGCCGGGAATGCCTGCGCGAGCCGGGTGAAGTTCATGAAGTCGTCCATGGTCGCGTCGCGCCGGACGTCTCCCTGGCGCACGAACGGCGGCCCGTAGACCGCACCGAAGGCCATCGAGTCGCCGCCGATGTGGATGTTGTTGGCGGGGTTGCGGGCCTGGACATCGAACTCGGACGGCGCCTTGGCCACCTGCTCCAGGACGAAGTCCGGGTCGAGGAACACGACCTCGTCCTCGACCTTCTGGCCGGCCCGGCGGAACAGCTCCAGCGCCTCGG
>JASLDK010000109.1 GCA_030145945.1 Nocardioides sp. | reverse complement strand
GCCGCGTTCTACGGCCCGAAGATCTCCGTCCAGGCCAAGGACGCGATCGGCCGCACCTGGCAGATGGGCACGGTCCAGTACGACTTCAACCAGCCCGCGCGCTTCGGTCTCGAATACACCTCGTCCGACGGCTCGAAGCAGCAGCCGGTGATGATCCACTCGGCGAAGTTCGGCTCGATCGAGCGTTTCCTCGGGGTCCTCGTCGAGCACTACGCCGGCGCCTTCCCCCCGTGGCTGGCCCCGGTGCAGGTCGTCGGCATCCCGGTTGCCGATGCGTTCACCGACTACCTCTACGAGATCACCAACCAGCTGAAGGCGCGGGGGATCCGGGTCGAGGTCGACGAGTCCGACGACCGCTTCCAGAAGAAGATCCGCAACGCGCAGCTGCAGAAGATCCCGTTCATGCTGATCGCGGGTGGCGAGGACGTCGAGAAGGGTGCGGTCAGCTTCCGCTATCGCGACGGTCGCCAGGACAACGGCGTACCCATCGCTGAGGCGATCGAGCGTGTGATCGCAGCCGTGGCCTCGCACGAGCAGGTCTGAGCCATGCGGCGGGCTGGCGTCAGTGTCGCTGCGTTGCTGGTTGCTGTTGCCCTCGCTGGCTGCAGCAACGGATCGCAGTCGGCAGCGCCGCCGCGCCCGCCCGTTCCCACAGGGACGGCGAGTTCTGCCAGCACGGACGGTGTCCCCGGCGGTGACGCCGGAGATCCCGGGGCAGATGCCGGCGACCTGGCGAAGCTTGCCGAGGAGGCCGCCAGGAACGCAGGCAAGTCGACCAGCAACATCGCGCCGCGGGACGGCAATGTCCTCGGCGGCGACGTCAGCTGGCCGCAATGCCCGCCGGGCATGGGGATCCCGGAGAAGCAGGGGCTCGGGTTGCCGATGCCGACCGCCGAGGCGGAGTACGTCGTGCTCGGCCTCACCAACGGTCCCGGATTCACCCCCAACCCCTGCCTCGCCGACCAGGTCGCCTGGGTCAGGGCCAACGACGTCCTCGTGTCGGTCTACGCCGTCTCCAGCTTCCCCAGCGAGGCGACCCTCGCCAAGCAGGGCGCTGACGGACCGTACGACGCCTCCGATCGGCTCGATCGGCTCCGCAACGTCGGCTATCAGCAGGCCCGGTTCAACATCAAGACGATGGGGCAGGTCGGCCTGCTCAGCCCGATCGTGTGGATCGACATCGAGCCGGTCCCGAAGTTCGACTGGAGCAGTGACCTCCAGGCCAACGCGGCCGTCATCGAGGGAGTGGCGCGCGGCTACGTCGACGCGGGCTTCAACATCGGCGTCTACTCCACGCCTGCCCTCTACCGTCGCGTCGTCGGTGACCTGAAGCTCGGGGGAGTTCCTGAGTGGCGGGCCGCAGGCCAGACCTCGCAGGCAGAGGCGCTCAACCGGTGCGGACCGGACTGGTCGATCCAGGGTGGAGTGGCCGTGATGGGCCAGTGGGTCGAGGACCAGCGTGACCGCAACCTCACGTGCGACGGCATCGCCGCGGACCTGGGGCGCTGGTTCCACCGGTTCTCCTGAGCCGTGACGCGCTTCGTGAGAGGGTTTGGCAGTGACCGTTGACATGGGGCGCTCGGAGCGATCCGAGCCGCAGGACGGCCGTCGGCTCCGATGGCAGGAGCACAACCAGGTACGCCGCCAGGTGATCATCGACGCGGCGATCACCGTGCTCGAACGCCAGAGCCCGGGGGAGGACGTCCAGGTCCAGGCCGTCGCCGACGAGGCCGGGATGAGCCGGACCGTCATCTATCGCCACTTCGAGGACCGGTCCGACCTCGACCGCGAGGTGCAGCGTCAGATCAGCGACATCATCGGCCTCGAGGTCCTGCCCGCTCTCTCCTACGACGGCACGCCGGACCAGATCGTGCACGCGATCATCGACCGGTTCGTGCGATGGGCCGAGGCACATCCCACGCTCTACTGGTTCGCCGAACGCGATCTCGCCGGTTGGGGACCGAGCCCGCTGGGCCAGGCGGTCGAACAGATCGCCAACGGCATCGAGGAACTGATGGCCGTCGTCGTGGCGGCGCTCGGTGTCGAGCTGAGCCCGGACGACAAGGCCGCGCTCGACCCGTGGGTGTTCGGGATGATCGGTGGCGTCTTCGCCGCCGTACGTCGGTGGCTCGAACGTGGTGCCCGTGAACCCGGGATCGACACCTGCGTCGAGTTCCTGGCCGAATCGATCTGGGTGCAGGTCAACGGTCTGGCACTTGCCCGCGGGATCAACCTCCCCGAACTCCCGGTCTCCGACCTGTTGCCGATGCTCGGTGGCAGCGACGACTCCGGTCCCGACGTCGAGGATGACGCATGACGTCCGATTCCGGACCCGACGGACTCGAACGTCTCTGGACGCCGCACCGGATGGCCTATGTCACGGGCGAGTCCGGCGACGGCCCGAAGGGTCCGAGCTGCCCGTTCTGTCGGATCACCGTCGACCCAGCGACCTCGACCGACGACGACCTCGTCGTCCGACGCGGCCGCACGGCCTACGTGATCATGAACCTC
Organism: Nocardioides sp.; assembly: GCA_030145945.1. Lineage (GTDB taxonomy): Bacteria > Actinomycetota > Actinomycetes > Propionibacteriales > Nocardioidaceae > Nocardioides. Next base: position 4,555 of record JASLDK010000109.1, on the reverse strand, counting down.
TACCCCTACAACTCCGGACACCTGATGGTGCTGCCCTACCGTCACGTGGCTGACTACCTCGACCTCGACGACGAGGAGACCGCGGAGATCAGCGCCCTCACCAAGGCGTCGCTGCGGGCCATTCGCGCGGTGTCCAGCCCGGACGCCTTCAATGTCGGACTCAATCTCGGCGGAGCCGCCGGTGGGTCCCTCGCGGGACACCTCCACCAGCACGTCGTACCCCGTTGGTCGGGGGACGCGAACTTCATGACCGTGATCGGCGGCACCAAGACGCTCCCGCAGTTGTTGGGGGAGACCCGCGATCTGCTTGCGGAGGCCTGGGAAGGGTAGGTTCGGGCCCCGTGTTGGATCGCTTCAAGGAGTTCTGGGCCGGAACCGTGCTGCACCCTGTGGTGCGGCTGTTCATCAGGTTGGGCATCAGCCCCGACGCCGTCACGCTCGTCGGAACGCTCGGCGTTGCTGCGGGCGCCCTGATCTTCTTCCCGCAGGGCAAGCTGCTGGCGGGGGTGCTCTTCATCACCGCCTTCGTGTTCAGCGACCTCATCGACGGTCGGATGGCGCGCGAGACCGGCCGGGTCTCGAAGTTCGGTGCGTTCTGGGACTCGACCCTCGACCGCATCGGCGACGGGGCGATCTTCGGTGGCCTCGCGCTCTACTTCGCCGGCACCGGCAAGGACCAGGGCGACAGCTACGTCTACCTGTGCGTCACCCTGTGGTGCCTGGTGATGGGCTCGGTCACGTCCTACGCCCGGGCTCGCGCGGAGTCCCTGGGGATGGACGCCAAGGGCGGCATCGCCGAGCGGGCCGACCGGCTGGTCGCGATCCTCGTGATGACGGGTCTGGGCGACCTCCTCAACCTGCCGATCCTGATGTACGTCACCCTGTGGGCGCTCGCGCTGGCGAGCACCTACACGGTCGCCTTCCGGGTCCTGAAGGTACGTCGGCAGGCGCTCGCGTCCGCAGGGGAGACCCCGGCGACCGAGGCCTGAAAACCGTCCTAGACTCATCTGTATGAGCGAGCAGGTAGAGCCCACTTCTGGGCAGGGCACCACCCGGGTCAAGCGCGGCATGGCCGAGATGCTCAAGGGTGGCGTCATCATGGACGTCGTCACTCCTGAGCAGGCGAAGATCGCCGAGGACGCCGGAGCAGTGGCCGTCATGGCCCTTGAGCGGGTCCCCGCCGACATCCGCGCCCAGGGCGGCGTCTCCCGGATGAGCGACCCCGACATGATCGACGGCATCATCGAGGCCGTCTCCATCCCCGTGATGGCCAAGGCCCGCATCGGCCACTTCGCCGAGGCGCAGGTGCTCCAGTCGCTCGGCGTCGACTACATCGACGAGTCCGAGGTGCTGACGCCCGCCGACTACGCCAACCACATCGACAAGTGGAACTTCACGGTTCCGTTCGTGTGCGGTGCGACCAACCTGGGCGAGGCCCTGCGCCGGATCACCGAGGGCGCGGCGATGATCCGCTCCAAGGGCGAGGCCGGCACGGGTGACGTGTCCAACGCCGTCACCCACATGCGCACCATCCGCGCGGAGCTTCGCCGCCTGCAGGGCTTGGACAAGGACGAGCTGTACGTCGCCGCCAAGGAGCTGCAGGCGCCGTACGACCTGGTCGTCGAGGTCGCGCGCAACGGCAAGTTGCCCGTCGTCCTGTTCACGGCCGGCGGCATCGCGACTCCGGCCGACGCGGCGATGATGATGCAGCTCGGCGCCGAGGGCGTCTTCGTCGGCTACGGCATCTTCAAGTCCGGCAACCCGGCCCAGCGTGCCGAGGCGATCGTGAAGGCCACCACCTTCCACGACGACCCCGACGTCGTCGCGAAGGTCTCCCGCGGTCTGGGCGAGGCCATGGTCGGCATCAACGTCGACGAGCCCGCGCGCTCGATCCAGTTCGCCGAACGCGGCTGGTGACCTCGCTCGACACACCGTCGATCGCTGCATGACCCCAAGGGGCCATGGTCCTGGTGCGCCGGGACCATGGCCCCGGTCACATCTGGGACCAATGTCCCCATTCCGGTCACGCGCCGTGCCCGATTGTGTTTGGCTTCGTTGCGGATCACGAGGCGCTTCCTGCGCCGCAACCACGACAACCAGACCTGGGGACATCAGGCATGGGGACTGGAGAACAGAACATGAAGAAGACGACGAAGGGCGCGATCGCCGCTGGTGGAGCGGCCGTCCTGCTCATGGGTGGTGCGGGCACCCTGGCTTACTGGAATGCGACAGACACGGTTGCCGGCACGTCGATCTCGAGCGGACACCTCACACTCGACGCGACTGCGTGCAAGGGTACGACGGGCTGGAAGTTGGACGGCAACGTTGCCTTTGACCCCACTACCGACAAGCTCGTTCCCGGCGACACACTGACGAAGACCTGCGACGTGACCGTCGATGTGCAGGGCACCCACCTCAAGAAGGTGGACATCGCGGCCACGACACCCGCCGGCGCACTCTCGGCGCCTTGGGACGAGTTGTCCGTTGTCGCGACGGTCTCCGGTTCGCCCACGGGGCAGTCTGGCTTGGCGGTCAATCAAGGACCAAACACGGTGCCGGTGAGCATCGCCGTGACCTGGGGCTACGGCTCTGCCGCAGACAACGACTTGAACAAGGTTCCGTCGCTGTCCAAGACGCTTGGCGACATCGGTATCACGGTCACCCAGCTGCACAACTGATCCGTTGAGGTCCGCTCTCGGGTGGGCAGGGCAGGTTGTCGCCTGGCTGGTGATCCTCGGTGTCGTCCTCATCCTGGCGGCTGCGGTCCTCGTGCCGCGGCTCGCCGGGGGGACGCCGTACACCGTGCTCACCGGGTCGATGAGGCCGCACTACCCGCCCGGGACCTTGGTGGTCGTCAAGCCAGAGGACTCCTACGGGATCGGTGATGTCGTCACCTATCAGCTGGAATCCGGCAAGGCGACCGTGGTCACCCACCGGATCGTGTCGGTCGGATCAACGCTCGACGGAGAGACGACCTACACCGCCCAGGGTGACGCGAACAACGCACCTGACCGGGAGCCGGTGAAGCCCGTCCAGGTGCGCGGTCGGCTCTGGTACTCGGTGCCCTACCTCGGCTACGTCAACAACGCACTGACAGGAAAGCAGCGGCAGAGCGCCGTCCTGGTCGTCTCGGCCGGGTTGGTGGGCTACGCGGTCTTCATGTTCGTCGGAGCCATCCGGGATCGGCGCCGTAAGAAGGGCGGAGTGCCAGATCAGGTAGTTGACAACACTGATCCGAACACCGCTCCTGACATCAGTGAACCTGCCGAAGAACTCAACAACCGGACACCCCGACCGCTGGTCGAGGTGAACAGGCCGAGGCTCGACGCCCGCGTCGTCCTGGCCGCCGCCACAGCACTCGCCGCCCTCCTCTTCCTCCTTCGCAACCGAAAGGCCCGTCCGTGATCCACCGCCTCGTCGTACTCGTGGCCACAGCCTTCCTGGCTGTCGGTCTCGTAGCGGCGCCCGCAGCCGCGGACGGTGAGATCGGGCTCAGCTATGACGGAGTGAACTGGACGACGTCTCTCTCGACGCCGATGTTCGCACCCGGCTTCACCTGGGTCCCCGGCGACGTCGAGCAACGCTCGTTCCTGGTCCGCAACGACGGCCCGTCGGCCGGTGAGGTCACCGTCGACGTGCTGGCGGAGGATCCGAACGGTCTGATCGGGTCGCCCGACTTCGTGCTGGAGGCGCGCCTGGGCACAGGAACCTGGTCGCGGATCGTCGGTGGCACGACCCAGCTGCAGCCGGCGGCACTCAACATCGCCCGGGGTGCGAACACGACGGTCACCGTTCGGGGCTCCTTCCGCTCGGAGACCACCGCGCGCATGGACCAGATGGCGCCGTTCTCCGTCCGCGTCACGATGTCCGAGGACGGCGCCGTGGCGGGGGAGAGTTCGGGAGGCAAGGGCAAGGGCGGGAAGAACGGCGATGGTGACGTCGGGGGCCAAGAGGATGTCGGTGGCCTGCCCGGCACCGGCAATGCCGTCAGTGCAAGCCTGTTGTGGCTCGCGGCGGGTCTGATCGGTGGCGGCATCGCCCTGGTCCGTCGGCGTGGCACCCGTGAGGAGCAGACCCGTGGCTAGGCGAGGACAGCACGACAACACGGCACCGGCGTGGTTCGGACGCGGGCGGACTCGAGCACTGCTGTCCGCCGGTCTGCTGCTCGGTACGGGAGCGGTCGCGACCTCCGCCTACTGGAAGGACACCGCCACAGTCCAGGGTGCGACGGTCACAGCGGGTTCCCTGCGCGTCGGGCTGGACTCGACGGCGAACTGGGACATCGGCGCGATCTCGGCGGGCGCGAGCAAGGGGAAGATCGTCGTGGTCACCAACAACGGAACAGGCGCCCACCTCAAGATGAACCTGGATCTCGGAGTCAGCGGGGCCAATGATGCGGGAAACCAGGCCAACCTTCTTCAGCACCTGCGATTGATCGTCCACAAGGGCGCGGGAACGAGCGTCGCGGCCGACGGAACATGCACCGGCGGGACCGTGGTCATCGCTGGTGCCGATGACAAGAAGTTGACGCCGGCCTTCAGCCAGCAGATCAGCC
>JASLDK010000108.1 GCA_030145945.1 Nocardioides sp. | reverse complement strand
TGTCCCTCGACCCACCCCTGGTGGCCTTCTTCCCGGACAAGAGGTCGACGAGCTGGCCGCGGATCGCCGCCGCGGGCCACTTCTGCGTGAACATCCTCAGCGCCGATCAGGAGCACGTGTGCCGACAGTTCGCCTCGAAGGCCGAGGACAAGTTCGCCGGCGTCGGAACCCGTGCCGCCCCGACCGGTGCTCCCATCCTGGAGGGCGTGGTCGCGTGGATCGACTGCGAACTCGAGTCCGTGACGGAGGCCGGCGACCACTACATCGTCCTCGGTCGAGTCCGCGAACTCCAGATCGAGACAGGGGCACTCCCCCTCCTGTTCTTCCAAGGTGGCTACGGGCGCTTCTCCCCACTCTCCCTCGCCGCCACGGCCGTTCGCGGCGTGCTGACCGACGAACTGCGAGAGCTCGACCTGATCCGCGGTGAGATGGAGTCGCTCGCGGCTGATCTCTCCTCCCGCTGCGTCGCCACGGTCGTCGACGACGAGGACCTGATCGTGCTCGGCAACGCCGGCAGCCCCGACGCCGGGGCACGAGCGACCCTGGTCGGCGTACACCTTCCCTTCGCGCCCAGCTATGGCTCGGCTTTCGCCGCCTGGTTCGACGAGGCACGGCTCGACGCCTTCCTCCAGCAGGTGCCGGGACAGGACCGCGACGAGGAGCGCCGACGAGTCACCCGGGTGCGGGAGCGCGGCTATTCGGTGGGTCTGATCAACAATGCCCAGCGCGAATTCGCATCTGCGCTGACCCAACTCGAGCAGGATCCCAACGCCCGGGCCCAGTCCACGCTCAAGCCGCTGGTCGAGCAACTGCACTACGACCCGGTCACGCTCACCGACGACGACAAGTCCGACATCCGGGTGATCGCCGCACCGGTCTTCCGCAAGGGCGGCGAGGTCGCGCTCGCGCTGACGGTCTACGGCTTCCCGAAGCCCAACGGCGCCGTCGACGACTACGTCGCGCGACTGCTCCAGGCGACCCGGCGAGCGTCTCGTCTTCTCGGCTTCGAGCAGGACGCCTGACCGGTACGACGGCGCGGGGCGCCCGGCGCCCCGCGGCCGCCCGTCACGGGCCATCGGCGTCGCGCGCGATCAGCGCAGCGAGTTGGACCCGGTTGGACAGGTCGAGCTTGCCCAGGATGTGGTCCACGTGCTTCTCGACCGTGCGCACCGAGATGAACAGTTCGGCCGCGATCTGCCGGTTGGTGCGCCCCGCGGCAACGAGACCGGCGACCTCCATCTCGCGCTTGGTCAGCGGAACCTCGTCCGGCTCCGGGTCGCCACTGAGCTCACCCAGCGCGAACCCCACCGCTGTGTCCACATCCCACCCAGCGCCTTCGGCGTAGGCCGCCTCCGCCCGACGATCGTTGAGTCGCAGTGTCTCCTGGGTCTCCTGGTGATAGGTCAGCATCGAACGGCTCGCCTCGATCGGCATACCGACCTGCCGCAGCACGGTCTCCGCCGCGCCCATCAACCGGCCGGCGCGAGTCGACTCGCCGTTCGCGGCAGCGATCCAGGACATCGCCTCGAGGCACACACCGACACCGAGTCGGTCATCCAACGCCCGCTTGACCCGCAGGCTTGCTCGTTCGAGCGACTCAGCTCCCTCGATGTCTCCCTGTCTCCACTTGTCGATGCCGTAGGCCCACAGTGAGAACGAGCTCCACCACGACTCCCCCACCGTGCCCGCCAGATCTTGACAACGCCGCTGCCACACAACGGCGCGGTCGATGTCTCCAGCAAAACCGTGGGCGATGCCGAGCTCGAACAGCGAGTGGAGTTGCCCGGTCAGGTGGCCAAGTTCGGCGAAGCCCCCGACTGCAGACTCCAGGCGGTCGATCGATGTCGGGAGATCCCCCTGGAACATGGCGAGCAGACCCCAGGCCTGCGCGACATAGGACCGCAGCACCGGATCTCCGGTCCGGTCCACGATCCGGCCCGCCTCGTCCAGCATCTGCGGAATGGTCGCGTGGTCGTTCTGGAGCACGGCCAACCAGGCGCTGAGTCGCAGGGCTCGACCGCGCTCGGTGGTCGGCGAATCATCGGCCGCGAGCAGGGTGTCGAGCCACAGCCGAGCCTCGCTGAGGAAGCCGCTCGCCAGCCAGAAGTTCTCGATGCTCACCACCAACCGCATTCCGCGCTGCGGATCCTCTGCCACGCAGGACTGCAGGGCAACCCGCAGGTTCGGGTGATCCCATCGCAGACGCCTCAGCCACTCGACCTGTCCCGGACCCGACCATTCGGTCTCGACCCGATCCGCGAGAGTGGCGAACCAATCGCGGTGCCTGCTGTTGAGCTCGGCCATCTCAGCCGCGTCGAGGTGCTCGGCGCCGTACTGCCTGATCGTCTCGAGCATCGCGTAGCGCGGTTCACCCGCCTGCATGACCCGCGTGATGATCGACTTGTCCACCAGACCGGAGACCATGTCGAGGATCGAGTCGGGGCTCGAACTCCCGGCGACCGTCTCCGCAGCCTCGAGGCTGAAGCCGCCCGAGAAGACCGACAGACGCGACCAGAGTTGACGTTCCTGTGGCGAGCACAGCTCGTAGGTGCCGTCGATGGAGGCGCGCAGCGACTGATGTCGGGCAGGGGCCGTCCGGCTGCCCTGCGTCAACAAGCGGAACCGATCGGCCGTCCGGGTGACCAACTCGCCCAGAGGCAGCAGGCGTAGGCGTACGGCCGCGAGTTCGATCGCCAACGGAATGCCGTCGAGCAACTGGCACAACTCACGGATCTGGTCCTGCTCGTCGGGGGTGACCACGAGCCCCGGGACGGCCGCGGAGGCCCGGTCCAGGAAGAGACTCATCGCTTCACTCTCGACCGAGGTCCCGAGATCGGGTGCCACCGACAACGGTGGCACCCGCACGACCGTCTCGCCATCGAGCCCCAGCACCTGTCGGCTCGTGGCGAGCACGCTCAGCCCAGGACAGCCTGCTTCGTGCCTGTCCTG
>JASLDK010000107.1 GCA_030145945.1 Nocardioides sp. | reverse complement strand
CGGCGGAAGCTCGCACCTCAGTGACGCGCTCGCCCGCGGGTATGTGCAACGCGGGCACGATGTCCTGGTGATCACGGCGGCCTACAAGGACGCTCCCGAGATCGAGGAACGCGACGGGTTCAAAATCGTCCGGCTGCCGGCGTTCACACTGCCGGAGAGCAAGTTCGCTGTCGCGTTCGACATCTCGTTCGCCACGCGTCCGGGCCTCAAGCGCCGTCTCACGCGGATCCTCGACGATTTCGGTCCCGATGTGATCCACCAGCACGGCCAGTTCATGGACCTGACCTGGGCCACGGGCCGCTACGCCCGGCGTCGAGCGATCCCCACTCTGCTCAGCGTGCACACCCGTCTGGAGAACCCGTCGGCGAAGTACCGCCACGCGTTCCGGTTCCTCGACGCCGGCGTTGTCGCCCCCCGCCTGCGTCGCTATCAGCCCTCGATCGTCGTCATGGACTCCTACATGGACGACTACATCCGCGAGCGCTACCGCGGCAGCTACTCGAGCCTGGTCCCGATCCCGGTCGGCGTCGACCCGACCTGGGTCCGATCAGGTGACGCCGAGCGCGGCCGAGACCTGATCGGCGCGGAGCCCGACCAGCCCATCGTCGTGTCCATCGGCCATGTGATCCCGGTCCGCGACCGGGTCCCCATGGTCGAGGCACTCCCGGCGGTCCTGGCGCAGCACCCCGGCGCGCTCCTCGTCGTGGTCGGACGGGTCTACTACGACCTCTACCAGCAGCGCGCAGCCGAGCTCGGAGTCTCCGACTCCGTCCGCAGCCTGGGCGCCGTGCCCAAGGCGGACATCCCGCACCTCCTGGCCGCCGCCGACGTCGAGAGCCACGAGCAGGGCCTGGGCTTGGGAACCGCCACACTCGAGGCCATGGCTGCGGGCGTACCGGTCGCCGCCTGGGGGCGGATCGACAACTTCCCGGGCATCGAGATGGTCGATGGCCGAGACATCTACATGTGTGCGCCCGGCGACGTGAGTGGTCTCGCCCAGCGCATCACTCACGCGCTCGATGACCCGGCCGCGACGGCTGCCGTCGGTCAGCGCGCAAAGACGATCGTCGACCAGCACTTCACCATGGAGCGCGTTCTGGACCGTCACCTCGAGGTCCTCGCCGATCTGCGGTCCGGTGCCACCCCAAGCCTTCCGCAACAGAACCGATCAGGAGATCCCGCATGAGCAGCAAAGAGACTGTCTTCTTCACCGGTGGCGCCGGCTTCATCGGCATGCACGTCGTTCCGATGCTGCTGGAGAAGGACTACAAGGTCCGGATCTTCGACAACATGTTCCGCGGTGACCGCGACAAGGTTGCGGCGCTGGGCGACGACGTGGAGCTCATCGACCAGGACGTCCGGTACGGCGGCGCTGTGCACGCCGCGATGAAGGGCTGCACCAAGGTGATTCACGCTGCGGCCCTGGCCATCAACAAGTCCCTCACCGACCCGTACGAGTCGATGGACGTCAACATGATGGGCAACTTCAACGTGTTCGCGGCCGCGGCTGACCATGGCGTGGAGCGCCTGGTCTACTGCTCGTCGGCCTCGGTCTACGGCGACCCGAAGAAGCTCCCGATGCACGAGGACGACGACCTCGACCCGCAGACGCCGTACTGCATCTCCAAACGCACCGGCGAGGACCTGCTCGGCTTCTACCAGCGCCAACACGGCCTGTCCTGGGTCGCCCTGCGCTTCTTCAACGTCTACGGCCCCGGCCAGAAGACGCAGGCCTACTACACCTCCGTGATCAACCACTTCGTGAACCGGATCCGCAACGGCGAGCCGCCCGTCATCGACGGCAAGGGCGAGCAGTCGATGGACTTCATCCACGTCCACGACATCGCGCGCGCCGTCACCCTCGCGTTGGAGAGCGAGAAGGACAACGTGCCCGTCAACGTCGGCACCGGCGTCGACACCTCGATCAAGGAGCTCGCCGAGATCCTGATCGACGCTGTCGGAGCTGACGTCGAGCCGATCTTCAACCCCCGCGACGTGCTGGTCAGCCGCCGCGCCGCCGACGTCCAGCGGGCCAAGGATGTCCTCGGTTTCGAGGCGAGCATCGAGGTCCGTCAAGGCATGACCGACCTCGTCAACAACCAGTGAGGGCGCAGCGGTGAGTGCATCGCTGCCAGCCAATTCCTACAACGAGCACGCGTGGATCGTCGGTGATCCGGAGGTCGGTGAAGGCACCTGGATCGGTGCATTCACGGTCATCGACGGATCCGGAGGCCTGGTGATCGGTCGCGGTTGCGACATCTCGTCGGGGGTGCACATCTACACGCACTCCTCGGCAAAACGCTGTGTCAGCGGGCGTCAGTTCGCCGAGGTCGAGCGGCAACCGGTGCGGATCAGCGACCGCGTCTTCATCGGCGCGGGCGCTGTGATCAACATGGGCATCGAGATCGGTGACGAAGCCGTTGTCGGTGCGGGCGCGGTGGTCACCGCGGACGTGCCGCCACGAACCGTCGTCGCAGGTGTTCCTGCACGAGTGGTCGCGACGGTCGACCTCCGCGACCCTGCCAGGCCGACGTTCCCCCCGGCTTAGCGGACCGGGTCAGGCCGAACGCAGCGCCAGCACCTGGTCGACAACCCGGTGGGCCGGCAGGATCGAGTCCCGCTCGACGTCGATGTCCACTTTGCCGCCGATCAGATCAACGAAGTGATTCAGCTGCCCCACCAGCGGCTCGACCCCTGCGATGTCCGGGATCTCCATCTCGGTGAACTGACGGAAGCCGCTCTGGCCGTCGTCCTCAGCGACAGTCGCATGTCGATAGCTGGTGAGTCCGCGACGCAGCAGGTCGACCTCGATCATCCGGTCGAGCTCCTGGATCACCATGGTTCGCACCTTCGTCTGTCCCAGTCGGCTCGCCGAGACGGACGCGATGCCACCGGTCGAGAAACGCAAGGATGCCTCGACGATGTCCTCGGCCCCCGCCACTGATTGCGGGTGGTACTGCCCCACCTCGACGTCGAACTTGTCGGGGTGGTCGCCGCCAAAGACTCGCACGACCAGGTCGACGTCGTGGACCAGCAGGTCCCAAGCGACGCCGGTCTTGATCCGGGGCGCGTACGGCGAGTGGCGGGTCGCCCGCACGTAGAGGGGCTCCTCCACCATTCGCAGCGCCACCATCACGGCCGGGTTGAACCGCTCGAGCAGGCCGCACATCAGCGGCGAACCCGCCGCGGTCGAAGCGTCAACGAGTTCCTGGGTCTGGGCCAACGAGGGGCACAACGGCTTCTCGACGAGCAACGGCAGTCCGGTGGAGATGACGTCGCGAGCGAGGTCGAAGTGGTATTCGGTCGGGGCAGCGATGACGGCCGCGTCGACGTCACCGAGGCCGTCAAGCGACGGCACCCACGTCGATCCGTGCTGCTCGGCGACCGCACGACCGGTCTCCTCGTGTGGGTCGACCACCACGGCGAGGTCGGTGCGCTCGCTGGTGGCGATGACCCGGGCATGGTTGCGCCCCATCGATCCAGAACCGATGAGAGCGACACGGAGCGGTGCAGACATGCGAAAGACCTAGCACTGGACGTCGGGACGCGGGAACTGTATCGGAGACACGGGGAACGATCGTGGATCCACGCTTTGGGACGGCCGTACGGCAGGATGGAGTGTCCCCCTCCCCCGTGGAACCGGAGAGCACGATGTCCTCGCCCGACGCGACGCACCACACCGCGTCGCCCGCACCCGCGCCCAGTCTGACGGGCCGGCTTTTCCACTGGGGGCGCATCGTTCTGGTTCTCGCGGTCGTGCTGGCAGCCTTCTGGACCATCCGATCGCACTGGTCCGAGGTCAGCGACACGATCAGCACGATGTCGTGGACGACCTTGCTTCCGGCCTTCCTCGCTCTTCCCGTCGCGATCGCGTGTTCCACGCTGAGCTGGCAGTTCCTGGTCGACGAGATCGGCGAGCCTATCGGAGCCGCTCGAGGTGCGCAGATCTTCCTCGTCGGCCAACTCGGAAAGTACCTCCCCGGCTCGGTATGGGCCTACGTGCTGCAGATG
>JASLDK010000057.1 GCA_030145945.1 Nocardioides sp. | reverse complement strand
TTGCGACGGGTGCATCCGTACTTCTTGGATGATGTCGGCTGACCTGGAGCAAGAGGCTGGCTAGGGTGCCGGGGTGACCTCCACTCCCCCGGACAACACTCCCGCCAACGCGCCCTCGGCAGGCGAGCTCACCGGCCACGCAGGCGAGCTCGCGGTCGCAGTCGCGCAGGCGCACGGCGTCGAGACGATGTTCACGCTCTCCGGCGCCCATGTCTTCCCGATGTACGACGGCGCGGTGAAGTCCCAGGAGGGCGACGCTCCGATCCGGCTCGTCGACGTACGCCATGAGCAGACGGCGGCCTTCGCGGCCGAAGCCACGGGCAAGCTGACGCGCGTCCCGGGGCTCGCAGTGCTGACTGCTGGGCCGGGCGTCACCAACGGTGTCAGCGCGATGGCTCAGGCCACATTCTCCGGATCACCGATGGTCGTGGTCGGGGGCCGCGCGCCCAACAATCGGTGGGGCACGGGTGCGCTCCAGGAGATCGACCACCTCCCGATCGTCGCGCCCGTCACGAAGCACGCGGCGACCCTGATGACGGCGAACGACGTCGCAGCGGGCTTCGACACGGCGTTCACACTGGCGCGAAGTTCGCACCGCGGCCCGACGTACGTCGACGTGCCGATGGACGAGTTCTTCAACGTCGGATCCGGGGCGGTGCCGGTCGTCGGTGAACTGCGCGGAACGGAGCCGGACTCTGATGCAGTCGCACAGATCGCGACCCTGATCGCGCAGGCACAGCGCCCCGTGCTCATCCTCGGCACGGACGTGTGGGCCGACCACGCAGAGGAGTCCGCGCTGCGACTGGTGGAGGAGATGCGACTGCCCGCCATCACCAACGGGATGGGCCGCGGCGTCGTCCCGGGTGGTCACCCGCTCCTCGTGACGAAGGCCCGCGGCGCGGCCCTCAACGGCGCGGACCTGGTGGTCGTGGTCGGCACGCCGCTCGACTTCCGCCTCGGCTACGGCGTGTTCGGCGCGCGAAGGTCTGACGGCGGGGCCGAGCCCGCGCCACCAACACCGGTCGTCCACATCGCCGACTCTCCCGACCAGCTCTCGGGCCACGCGACGCTGGCGGCATCCGTCGGCGCAGACCTGAGCGCCGTGCTCGACGGGCTGCTCGAGGCACTGGCCGGGACCAGTCAGCCGAACCGCACCGACTGGATCACCAGCCTGCAGGACACGGTGGCCACGGCGAACGCGAAGGACGCCGAACTGCTCGGTGCCGAGGCCGACCCGATTCACCCCGCCCGGATCTACGGCGAACTGGTTCCCCGACTCGCCGACGACGCCATCGTGATCGGCGACGGCGGCGACTTCGTCTCGTTCGCCGGCAAGTTCGTCGAGCCGAAACGCCCCGGCTGCTGGCTGGACCCCGGTCCCTACGGTTGCCTCGGCGCCGGCCTCGGAGCGGCGATCGGCGCGCGGATCGCCCGACCGTCATCCCAGGTCGTCCTCCTGCTCGGCGACGGCGCTGCCGGCTTCTCACTGATGGACGTCGACACCCTGGTCCGCCACGACCTGCCGGTCGTCATGGTCATGGGCAACAACTCCGCGTGGGGTCTGGAAAAGGGCCCGATGCAGATGCTCTACGGCTACGACGTGGCTGCGGACCTCGCACCCCGCACGGCGTACGACCAGGTCGTCTCCGCCCTCGGTGGCGCAGGCGAGACCGTCACCGACCCGCGTCAGATCGGCCCGGCGATGGACCGGGCCTTCGCGGCGAACGCGCCCTACCTGGTGAACGTGATCACCGACGTCGACGCGGCCTATCCGCGCAGCACCTTCGGCATCTGAGCATGGGTGACGCGACGACCCGCTTCACCGTCACCGAGGACGACACGGCGCTCGCGGTCGGCTCCGGCAGCCTCCCCGTGCTGGGGACGCCTCGCCTGCTCGCGTGGTGCGAGGCCGCGACCTGTTCGGCGATCGGGGGCGAGCTCTCCGACGCGGAGACCAGCGTCGGCACGCGGGTCGACCTCGAACACCTGGCCGCCACCGCCGTGGGCGGGATGATCGAGATCACCGCCCGCCAGGTGTACGCCGACGGCAGGCTGCGCCGCTACGCCGTCTCGGCCCGCGAGGTCCGCGCCGAGGGGGTGGCCGGCAAGCTCGTCGGGTCCGGAGAGGTCACCCGCGTCATCGTCGATGCCGACCGCTTCATGGCCCGAATTTCGCGGCAGTAGCCGCGGCTGAGAGAATGGGCCGATTCACGACTTCAGGAGGAACCATGGGCAAGACCGGCCGCAAGCGCCGCGCGCGTCGCAAGAAGGGCGCGAACCACGGCAAGCGTCCCAACAGCTGACGCACCACATGCAAGGAGCCCCCAGCCGTTCGGCTGGGGGCTCCTTGCATTTCGTCGCTGTCGACCGTGGTGTCAGTGGTCCTCGGCCCTTGTTGATCGTGACCTGGATCTGCTGGATCTGGATCCGCACTCGCTCACGGAGCTCGACCGGAGCCGTCTCTCCGCAGGAGCGGGCGACGACGGCCTTGACCGTGCGCTGCAGGTCATAGCGTTCGAGGCAGGGGCTGCAGGAGTCGATGTGGGCGCGGACGACCGCGCAGTCACCGGACTCGAGCTCGTTGTCGATGAGACGGACGATGCGCTCGAGGAAGTCGGCACACTCCGCGTTGGTGGGGTCGGACGAGACGTGCACGTGCTCGTGGCCTTCGGCGCGCTCGGACATCACTCGTCCCCCTCGAGCGGGGCGTCGCCGCCGGTGCGGACATAGTCGGAGAGCATGTCGCGCAACTGCCGACGGCCGCGGTGCAGGCGGGACATGACCGTCCCGATCGGGGTGTCCATGATGTCGGCGATCTCCTTGTAGGCGAAGCCCTCGACGTCGGCGAGGTAGACCGCCAACCGGAACTCCTCGGGCAGGCGCTGCAGGGCGTCCTTGACCTGGCTGTCGGGGAGGTGCTCGAGGGCCTCCATCTCGGCGGACTTCAGGCCGCTCGAGGTGTGCGCCTCGGCGCGGGCGAGCTGCCAGTCCTCCACCTCACCGGTATCCCCCGCGAGCGCCTGCTGCGGCTGGCGCTGCTTCTTGCGGTAGGAGTTGATGAAGGTGTTGGTCAGGATCCGGTAGAGCCAGGCCTTCAGGTTGGTGCCGGGCCTGAACTGGTGGAACGCGGAGAACGCCTTCGCGAAGGTCTCCTGGACCAGGTCCTCGGCGTCGGCCGGGTTGCGGGTCATCCGCATGGCGGCGCCGTAGAGCTGGTCGAGGAAAGGCAGTGCGTCGCGTTCAAACCGGGCGGCGCGGTCCTCGGGCGTCTCGGTGGCGACGTCGATCTCCTCGGGCGCGTCGAACGAGTCGAGGCCGATGTCGGAGTCGGAGTCGATGGAGGTGAGGTCGGAGGTCTCGGTCATCGTGACCCAGCCTACGGTGCTCGGCACGCCGCCCGCGACGGCGATGCTCGCCGTCGGGCGTTCCAGCGTTGCGATCATGCCGGACAGAACACCTCAGCGGCCGCGCGCATTCCCGACGATCTCGCGCACGATCCACTCGAGCGTCGCCTCGACGATGATGTCCATCGCGTCGTCCTGGCTGAGCGGTGCACGCTTCGGGACGGCGAAGCCGTGGTCAGCCGTGGGTACGACGGCGAGCGCGGTGCGCCGCGGCAGCGGGTCGGGGAACTCCTCGGGGCGCCCGAAGGGATCGCGCTCGCCCTGGATCACGAGAGTCGGCAGCCCAGCGCCGGCGAGCTCCTCGAGGCTCGCGACCTTGCTGTGCTCGCGGATCGGCTGCCGCGTCAGGACGTCAGCGTGATGCTCTTCGAGCAACCCTGGCGCACCGCTGGACGCAAGATCGCGGGGTCGCCGGAGACGCTCGACGTGGGGCTGCGAGCCG